>JALRLM010000118.1 GCA_023254435.1 Hydrocarboniphaga sp. | reverse complement strand
GCGCGCCGCTACGGCCGGCGCTGCCAAGGGGTTATGGAACGGGCTCGCTTCGCATCGCCGATTGTTTTGAGCGCGGCTCTAAACCGTCGTCATTCCCGCGTCGGCGGTCATTCGGTACTTGTGGCCGCGGGTATGACTCGAACCTCTCTGCAACACATCGGCTGCGCTGCTGCCCGCCGGCCTTGCTTGCGTTAGGCTGGGCCCGACTCTTGCGACCCGCCATCGTCTTCTTCGTCGAGATCGCTGCATGTTCAAACTGATCGGCATCGCCGTCATCGTCGCGGGCTTCGCGCTGCGGCTCAATCCGCTGCTGGTGATCGTCTCGGCCGCTCTCGCAACGGGACTCGCGGCGGGCTTCGATGTCGTCGCGGTGATCTCGGCCTTCGGCAAGGCGTTCAACGACAGTCGCTACGTGACCGTGGTGTGGCTGGTGCTGCCGGTCATCGGCGTGCTGGAGCGCGCGGGCCTGCGCGAGCGTGCGGGCGAGTGGGTGAGCGCGCTGCGTTCGGCCACGACTTCGCGTTTGCTGGGACTCTACTTCGTCGTGCGTCAGGCGACGGCGGCGATGGGCCTGACGTCGCTGGGCGGGCATCCGCAGATGGTGAGGCCCTTGCTGGCGCCGATGGCGCTGGCGGCCGCGCAGACACGCTACGGCGAACTCACGCTCGCCTGGCGCGAGCGTGTGCGCGCGATGTGCGCGGCCACCGACAACGTGGCGCTGTTCTTCGGCGAGGACATCTTCATCGCCATCGGTTCGATCCTGCTCATGAAGGGATTTCTCGAGCAGAACGGCATCCTCGTCGAGCCGCTGCAGCTGTCGCTGTGGGCGATTCCGACGGCGGTGGCGGCGCTGATCGTGCACGGCTGCCGGCTGGCGCTGTTCGAGCGGCGCCTGGCGCGGGCCTTGCCGCATGGCGCCGGGACCGATGAAGGAACGAGGCCGTGATCGGCCTGCACGAGGTCTACATCTTCACGGGGCTGTCGTTCGGCGCCTATGCGCTGCTGGCGCTGGGCGATCGGCAGCGGCCCAAGCGGTTCAAGAACGCGCTGTTCTGGGGGCTGATCGCAACGAGTTTTCTGGCCGGTGACGTGCTGGGCGATTTCGGCAACGGACTGCTGGTGCTCGCATTGGTGCTGCTGGCCGGCTTCGGTGGCCTGGCGCCGGCCAAGGCGGCCGACACCACGCCCGAGCAACGTCTGGACAGTGCGCGCAGGCTCGGCAACCGCTTGTTCGTGCCGGCGCTGATGCTGCCGGCGATCACGGTGATCGGCACCATCGCGTTCAAGAAGCTCGCGGCGGCGGGACAGGCCATCGTCGATCCGGCTCAGGCGACATTGGTGTCGTTAGCGCTGGCGGCATTCGTTGCGGCCATCGTCGCGGTGCGCCTGTTGCGCCAGCCTGCGAGCACGCCGCTGCAGCAGGGCGGTCGCCTCATGGATGCGGTGGGCTGGGCCGCGATGCTGCCGCAGATGCTGGCAGCGCTCGGCGCGGTGTTCGCGGTCGCTGGCGTGGGACAGGTGGTGGGCGCACTCGCCGCGCAGGCCATGCCGGCCGACAGCCGCATCGCGGCCGTGGTCGTCTACACGCTGGGCATGGCGGGCTTCACCATCGTTATGGGTAATGCCTTCGCGGCGTTTCCGGTGATGACGGCGGGCATCGGCCTGCCGCTGATCGTGCAGCGATACGGCGGCGACCCGGCCATCATGAGCGCCATCGGCATGCTCGCGGGCTTCTGCGGCACGCTGATGACGCCGATGGCGGCCAACTTCAACCTGGTGCCGGCTGCATTGCTGGAGCTGTCGGATCGCAATGCGGTGATCAAGGCGCAGTTGCCCACGGCACTGCTGCTGCTGGCCTTCAACACGGTGGCGCTCTATGTCCTGGTCTGGTGACGGTGATCGATGGCCGCAGCTCGACGCGGCGCTGGCACAGCGTTTCGCGCCGATCGCGCTGGGCCATATCGATCGCGAATATCCGCACAAGCTCGATCACGTGCTCGACGGCGATGCCGATGCGCTGCCGCCGCGCATCCTGCATCCCTTGTTTCATGGCAGTTTCGACTGGCATTCCTGCGTGCACGGGCACTGGCTGCTGGCGACGCTGCTGCGCCTGCATCCGCAGATCGAAGCGGCTGCCGAGATTCGCCGGCGCTTCGATGCGCGCTTCGTGGACGGCCCCGTCGGCGTGGAAGTGGCGTATCTCGCACGCGCGTCGAGTCGGGGCTTCGAACGGCCCTATGGCTGGGGCTGGCTGCTGATGCTGCAGGCCGAGCTGCTGCGCCACGGCGATGAGCCGGGCCGTCGCTGGGCTAGGGCGTTGCAGCCGCTGGCCGATGCCTTCGTGCAGCGCTTCCAGCAGTTTCTGCCCAAGGCGACGTATCCGGTTCGCGTGGGCACGCATTTCAACACCGCGTTCGCGCTGCGCCTGGCGGCCGAATACGCGCAGCAGGTCGGCGATGCGACCCTGCAGGACCTGCTGCGCGATACCGCGCTGCGCTGGTATGCGCAGGATCGCGATTGCCAGGCCTGGGAGCCTTCGGGCGACGACTTCCTGTCGTCGGCCCTGATCGAGGCCGAATGCCTGCGCGCCTTGTTGCCGGCGAGCGATTTCGCCACCTGGTTCGCCGGCTTTCTGCCGCGTGTTTCGCAGCATCAGCCGGCGACGCTGTTCGTGCCGGCCACGGTCAGCGATCGCAGTGACGGCAAGATCGCGCACCTGGACGGACTCAACCTGAGCCGCGCGTGGTGCTGGCGGGCGATCGCCTCGAGCTTGCAGGACGAGGCGCAGGCCACGCTCGCAAGGCAGGCTGCGGCGACGCATCTGCAGGCCGCGCTGCCGCATGTCGCGGGCGACTACATGGGCGAGCACTGGCTCGCGAGTTTCGCCCTGCTGGCCTTGCGACATTGAGGCCCGGGGCGAGCCGCGATTCGCCCCAGGCCTGAATCAACGCCCGACCATGGTGCGCGCGATGATCTCTTTCATGATCTCGCTGGTGCCGCCGTAGATGCGCTGGATGCGCGCGTCGGTCCAGAACCGGCTGATCGGGTATTCCTGCATGTAGCCGTAGCCGCCGAACAGTTGCAGGCAGGCGTCGGTGACCCGGCCTTCGAGTTCGGTCGTGGCGAGTTTGGCCATGGCGCCCGTGGCGGCGTCGAGCTTGCCCTCGGCGTACAGCGCGGCACACTTCTCCACGAAGGCGCGATTCACTTCGATGTCGGTCTTGATCCTGGCGAGTTCGAAACGCGTGTTCTGGAAGCTGGCGATGGCGGTGCCGAAGGCCTTGCGCTGCGTGACGTATTCCAGCGTCTTGTCGAGCGCGCCCTGTGCGTGCCAGATGGCGCTCACGGCCAGCGCCAGGCGCTCGCGTGGCAGCTCGTCGATCAGATGGCCGAATCCGCCCCCGACGCGACCCAGCACCTCGTCGGCTCCGACGTGCAGGTTGTCGAAGAACAGCTCGCTGGTGTCGGCCGAATGCAGGCCGATCTTCTCCAGGTTGCGGCCGCGCTTGAAGCCCGGCAGCGCGGCGTCGACCGTGAATAGCGTGGTGCCCTTGGCGCCGGCCTTGGGATCGGTCTTGGTGGCCAGCACCACGACACCGGCGTGCTGGCCGTTGGTGATGAAGGTCTTGCTGCCGTTGATGACGTAGCCGTCGCCATCGGGCATCGCCGTGGTCTTGATGCCCTGCAGGTCGGAGCCGGCGCCGGGCTCGGTCATGCCGATGGCGCCGATGCATTCGCCCGAGGCCATGCGCGGCAGATACTTCTTCTTCTGCGCTTCGCTGCCCAGGTGCAGGATGTAGGGCGCGGCGATGTCGGAATGCACTGAGAGATTCGACGCCAGCGCCAGAAAGCCCATGCGCGAGACCTCCTCGATCACCACCATCGAGAAGGCGAACGGCGCGCCCGCGCCGCCGTACTCCTCGGGCTGATCGACGCACAGCAGGCCGTTTTCGCCGAGCTTGAGGTACAGCTCCTTGGGAAAGATGCCGGCTTTTTCCCAGGCGTCGTAATGCGGTTCGACTTCGTCCACCAGAAAGCGGCAAACGTTGTCGCGGAACAGATCGAGTTCTTCACTGCTGGCCGTCATCGCGGGTCTCCTCCAGTCGAGGCGACATTATCGCGATGACGGCGCGCGCAGTCGCCCTTCGGATGGGTAGGCGGGCGTACTGTGGGCGCTCAGCCCAGCAGGTCGATGACGCTCAGGATCAGGAATGTAGTCGGGTCGTAGACCACGGTGTAGCCCTGGTAGTAGCCGATGTCGTAGCCGCTGGGCGGTGTGGGCAGGCGCCCGCGCAGCGACTGCGGCGCGGGCGTGATGGCGCTGCGATAGGCGCGAGGAATTTCCTTGCCGGCCGTGAACTGCGGACGCTTGCTGCGATCGACCTTGTCGAGCGACTTGCGGTAATGCGTTTCGAGCCGCGAACGATCCTGCTGGCCGAAGGCGTAGCCGGGCTTGTCGTCGCCGCGCGAAGTGGCCGGCGCGGACGCCGCTGCGCGATCGTTGGTCGCGGCGCGTTCGCGGCCTGCACCGTCGTTGCGGCCGGCATCGCGGCCCGGCTGGCTGCCGGCGCCGCGCTCGCCGTGCTGGGACTCGTCTCGTCGCGCATCGTCGCGATTCGGCCCTGCCTGCGCGAGCGCATTGCCGGCGAACGCGCCTGCGGCCATCAGAACGAAAGACAAAACGGTACGGCGTAGCGGCGAAGTCACGGTGATCCTCGTGCAGAAAACGGCGTGTCGTTGGGAGACCCGCATTGTTTCAGCCGAAATGGACGCGCTACTTTTCGAGATGTACTGAATTGTTTCGGTAAGGCCGGGCAGCGTTCACGATTGCGGCGCAGTCGAGGGCGTTTTCACCGGCGCCTTGGGCAGTTCCTTGTGTCGGAATTCGCACAGGTCGACGATGCCGCAACGGCCGCAGTCGGGCTTGCGCGCCTTGCAGCAATAGCGTCCGTGCAGGATCAGCCAGTGATGCGCGTCGCGTGCGAACTCCTCGGGCGTGGACTTGACGAGCTTGTCCTCCACCGCGCGCACGGTCTTGCCGGGCGCCAGGCCGGTGCGGTTGGCGACGCGAAAGATGTGCGTATCCACGGCGATGGTGTGCTCGCCAAAAGCCGTGTTGAGCACTACGTTGGCGGTCTTGCGGCCGACGCCGGGCAGCGCTTCCAGCGACTCGCGATCACGCGGCACTACGCCACCGTGGTCGCGCAGCAGGATCTCGCACAGCGCGATCACGTTCTTGGCCTTGGCATTGAACAGGCCGATGGTCTTGATGTGCTGGCGAACGCCTTCGAGTCCCAGGTCGACGATGGCCTGCGGTGTGTTGGCGACGGGAAACAGGCGGGCCGTGGCCTTGTTGACGCCGACGTCGGTGGCCTGTGCCGACAGCACCACGGCGACGAGCAGTTCGAACGGCGAGCGGTAGTGAAGCTCGGTGGTTGGAGCGGGGTTGGCTGCACGCAGGCGCTCGTAGATGGCGCGGCGCTTGGCTGGGTTCATGGGGAGAAGTGATTCGGCAGTCGAAGATGGGCTTATGGCGACGGATTTTCCGGTCTGAACAATCGCTCGCCGCGCATGACGTGCACGATGTAGAACGTAGCGGCGTCCTGTCGATGGAAAATACGGCAGGGTGATTCCACTATCTGTGGCAGTTGCGAGTTGCGCAAGCGCCGCTCACCGTTGGCGCGCCCGCGCCAAAGCCGCCGCGACGGGATCGAACGTGCCCGCCGTGGGCCGCAGGCGCTGTCGCTTCTGCGCGTCTTCGTCGGCCCAGCGCTGCAGGCGCTGACCGCGTGCCACGTACAGGCGCCGGAACTCGTCGCTGCGCGTGCGAGGCAGCGGCAGGGCCGGTGCGTCTTCCATGACGATGCAGTCCACCGGGCAGGGCGGGATGCACAGTTCGCAGCCCGTGCACTGCGCTTCGATCACCGTGTGCATGAGGTTGGCGGCGCCGACGATGGCATCGACCGGGCAGGCCTGGATGCATTTGGTGCAGCCGATGCAGTCAGCTTCGACGACGCGCGCGACACGTGCCACGGGCTCGTCGATGCCGCAGTCGGCATCGAGCGGCATCGCGGGCTTCTGCAGCAGCGTCGCCAGCGCGGCGATGGTGGCGTCGCCACCAGGCGGACAGCGGTTGAGCGCCGTGGCATCGGCGGCCAGCGCCTCGGCATACGGGCGGCAGGCATCGAAGCCGCAGCGCGTGCATTGCGTCTGCGGCAGCAGGGCATCGATGGCGTCGGCGCTGATGCTCATGGCGATGCCGCGTACTCGCGATCCGACGCGGCTTACTTGATGCGCATGCCCGGCTGCGCGCCGGCATCGGGCGACAGCAGAAACGGCGCGCCGCCTTCGGCGCTGGCGGCCAGCACCATGCCTTCGCTCATGCCGAACTTCATCTTGCGCGGCGCGAGATTGGCGACGCAGACGGTGAGCCGTCCGACCAGGTTTTCGGGCGCATAGGCCGACTTGATGCCGGCGAACACCTGGCGCTTGCCCAGATCGCCGAGGTCCAGCGTGAGGCGCAGCAGCTTGTCGGCGCCTTCGACGTGGTCGGCGGTTTCGATGCGCGCGATGCGCAGTTCCACCTTGGCGAAATCGTCGATGCTCAGATAGCCGTCCGACCTGGCGTCGGACTTGCCGTCGCCCTTGTTCTCATTGGCGACCGCTGCGGGCGCTGCCTTGGCCGGCTTGGCGGCCTTGGGCTTTTCGGCTTCCGCTGCAGCGGCCGGCGGCGCTTCTTCGGCCAGCATGGCGTCGATGGCCTTCTGCTCCACGCGCAGGGCTAGCGGTTTGTAGGCGTTGATGGCGTGGCTCAGCAGCGGCTCGGCCGCGTCGCCCCATTGCAGCGGCAGCACGCCGAGAAAATCTTCGGCGGCTTCGGCCAGCTTGGGCAGCACGGGCTTGAGATAGATCGTGATCTGGCGGAAGGCGTTGACGAAGCTCGTGCAGACGCGATGCAGCTCGCGCTCGCGCGACGGGTCTTTCGCCATCGTCCACGGCGCCAGGCGCTGGATCTCGGCGTTGGCGTCGTCGGCCATCAGCATGATCTCGCGCACGGCGGCGGCGTAGTCGCCGTGCTCGTACAGATCGCGCAGATGGTCGGCCTCGTCGGCGAAGTCGCGGAACAGCGCATCGTCGTGCAGCTGGTCGGCCAGCAGCCCACCGAAGCGGCTGTTGATGAAGCCGGCGACGCGGCTGGCCATGTTCACGTACTTGCCGACGATGTCGCTGTCGATGCGCGCCTTGAAATCGGCCAGGTCGAGGTCCAGGTCGTCGACGCCGCTGCCGAGCTTGGCGGCGAAGTAGTAGCGCAGGTAGTCCGATTCCAGATGCTTCAGGTAGCTGCGTGCCTTGATGAAAGTGCCGCGGCTCTTGCTCATCTTGGCGCCGTTGACGGTCAGGTAGCCGTTGACGTGCAGCTTGGTCGGCGTGCGATGGTCGGAGCCCTGCAGCATGGCCGGCCAGAACAGGCCGTGGAAGTTGACGATGTCCTTGCCGATGAAGTGATGCAGTTCGGTCGTCGAGCCGGCGTTCCACCAGTGGCCGAAGTCCAGGCCCTTTTCCTCGCACAGGCGCGCGAAGCTGGCCATGTAGCCGATGGGCGCGTCGAGCCAGACGTAGAAGAACTTGCCCGTGGTGCCGGGAATCGCGAAGCCGAAGTAAGGTGCGTCGCGCGACACGTCCCAGTCCTTGAGGCCGGCGGCGAACCACTCCTTGAGCTTGGCGACCACAGACGGCTGCGCCACCTCGCTTTCACCGCCCTGCGACAGCCAGGTCTCGAGAAAGCCCTGGAACTTGGCCAGCTCGAAGAAGTAATGCTCGGAGTCGCGCATCACCGGCGTGGCGCCGCTGACGACCGAGCGCGGGTTCTTGAGATCGGTGGGCGAATAGGCCTTGCCGCAGACCTCGCAGTTGTCACCGTACTGATCGGCCGATCCGCAGTTGGGACATTCGCCCTTGATGTAGCGATCGGGTAGGAACATGTCGCGCACCGGATCGTAGAGCTGCTGGATGGTGCGCGCGGCGATGACGTCGCGCGCCTTCAGGCGGCTCCAGATCAGCTCGGCGTAGCGCTGGTTTTCGGGCGAATGCGTGCTGTGGTAGCAGTCGTGGGCGACCGAGAATTCGCGAAAGTCGTTTTCATGCCCGACCTTGATCTCGGCGATGAAGGACTCGGGCGACACGCCGGCCTTTTCGGCGGCCAGCATGATCGGCGTGCCATGCGCGTCCTCGCCAGCGACGAAGCGCACCTCGTGGCCGCACATGCGCTGAAAGCGAACCCAGATGTCGGTCTGGACGTAGCCCACCATATGGCCCAGATGCAGCGGACCGTTGGCATAGGGCAGGGCGTGGGTGACCAGAATCTGGCGCGTCATGGCGGCTGTGGGTGCGGTATTCGAAACGGGCCGCGATTTTACACCTGCTCTCTTTTCGTACCGGCTGCGGCCTCAGGGCGGGCCGTGACCCGCCGCCTGCCGGGCACGGGCACAACGGTGGCTCACGGCCTGGCTGCGCTTGCGGCGCTGCAGCACGTGCTCGCATAATGATCACTATTGCTGATCATTTTTGCCCGGTTGCGAGTCCTGGTCCCGCCGCCGGCGCGCCGCCATTCAAGGGGGTTGCTTGACCGTATCGCCGGCCTATCTGCAGCTCGGCATCGCCATCGCCGCCGAGGTCGTCGCCACCTCGGCGCTCAAGGCGTCGGACGGCTTCTCGCGCTGGCTGCCCAGCGTGGTCACCGTGGCGGGCTATGCGCTCGCGTTCGGATTCCTGTCTCTGGCGCTGCGCGAGATTCCCACCGGCATCGCCTATGCGATCTGGTCGGGTGTCGGCATCGTCTTCATCACCGCCATCGGCCGGCTGTGGTTCGGGCAATCGCTCGACGCGGCGGCGGTGCTGGGCATGGGCCTGATCGTCGCCGGCGTGCTGGTGATCAACCTGTTCTCGAAATCGGTGGCGCACTGAGTCCGCGCATGAGCGAACCGTCGGCCGATAAACGCTGCTCTGCGCTGGTGCCGCCCGAGCTGGAAGGGCATCTGGGCTTTCTGCTGTCACGCTGCCGTCAGAAGCTCATCGATCAGCTCGATGTGCTGATGGCGCGCGATCAGCTCAGCATCCGGCACTTCGTGCTCGTTTCGCTGCTCGAGCGTCGGGGTGGCATGAGCCAGGCCGAGATCGGCGAATTCATGCTGCTCGACCGCACCACGACGATGAAGCTCGTCAGCGAACTGCAGGCGCGCGGCCTGCTGGCGCGCCGTCGCCGTCGCGACGATCGCCGCGCCAACGCGGTCGACCTGACCGACGCGGGGCGCGAATGGCTGCGGGCCCGCATGCCCGAGGTACTGCGCGAGGAGTCGACTTTCCTGTCGCCGCTGAGCCAGGGCGAGCAGGCGCTCATGAAGGAGCTGCTGGTTCGGCTGATGGTCGGCGCCCCGTCGCGCCCGGCTTGAAGAACAACATGCGAAAAAAATGGGGGAATCGTCATCATGAGTGAACATCGTCGCAGCAGGCTGGCGGGTGCGTTGGGAATCGGGCTGGGCTTGTCGTCCGTGTTCGCGGCGTCGCTGGTCGTCGCCCAGGAGCCGGTCCCGACGACGCGTCCGCCCGCTCCGGCCGCTGCCGAAGGCGGCTTGCAGCTGCGCGACCTGATCGACCGAGCCCTGCAGACCTCGCCGTCGCAGCAGGTGGTCGATCGCGGCATGTCGCTGGCCGAGGCCGAGCGTGTGGTGACCCGTGCTTCGCTGATGCCGCAGCTGGGCGTGGCCGCCTCGCAGCTGCGGCAGACCAGCAATCCGGCCGCGCTGGGCTTCCAGTTCCCGGGCATTCCGTCGCTGATCGGGCCGTATTCGGTCTTCGACGCGCGCGTGAGCCTGTCGCAGACGCTGTTCGACCTGGCCAAGTCCAGCGAACTGGCCAGCGCGGGCTTTGCGGTAGACGCCGCGCGTGCGCAGGTGGAGGTGCAGCGCGAGCAGCTGGCCACGCAGGTGGCGCTGGCTTTCATCCGCGTGCTCGCAGGCGAGCAGGCGCTGGTCAGCGCGCAGACCGACCTGAAGCTGGCCGAAGACCTCATGGTGCAGGCGCGCGACCAGCGCACCGCCGGCCTGGCCTCCGGCGTCGACGTGTCGCGTGCCGAAACCGCCGTGGCCCAGGATCGCTACGCCGTGTCGGAGGCGCAGACCTCGGTCGCGCAGGCGCGGCTGCAGTTGCAGCGCCTGGTCGGCCTGCCGATGGGCGAGCCGCTGCAGCTGGCCGGCCAGCTGCAGCAGGAGGCCGCAGCGCTCGCGGATGCGCAGCAGGTGCTGAGCGTGGCGCGCCAGGATCGCGCCGAGCTGGCGCTGCTGCAGGCCCAGCTCGATCAGGCCAACGAAATGAGGCGGGCGGCGAAGCGTCGCGTCTATCCCACCGTGTCGGCTTTCGCCGATTACGGACTGTCGGCCAACGAACCCGGCAAGAACGAGGAAGACACCTATCGCTACGGCGCGCGCGTGGAGCTGCCGCTGTACGCCGGCGGCGCGATTCGCGCCGGCAACGCGGCGGCGGAGCTGCAGGTGGAGCAGCAGCGCCTGCGCCTGGCCGATCTGCAGGAGCAGGTCGAGCAGGACGTGCGCCTGGCCGTGGTCACCGTGGCCAACACGCGCGAGCAGATCACGGCCGCCGACGCGGCTTTCGAGTTCGCCGGGCGCGAGCTGGAGCTGACGCGCGACCGCTTCCTCAACGGCATCGCCAACAACATCGACGTCGTCAACGCACAGGCCAACCTGGCGCGGGCGCGCACGCAGGTGGTGTCGGCGCAGGCCGCCCACCAGCAGGCACGCGTCAACCTGGCGGCGGCGCAGGGCCATGCGCGGCAGTTCAAGCTGTGACGCCGGCCTGATGCGCGTCGAACCCCTCATCGAGCACAACCGTCCGGCCGATCGCCGGCATCGCAGGTCGTCATGAATACGAGTGTCAGCAGTTCCAGCAGCGCCGCTCAGGGCGCCCCTTCCGCTCCGGTGAAGAAGTCGCGCGCACCCCTGGTGCTGGGCGTGCTCGTGCTGGGCCTGGTCGCCGCCGCGGTCGCGTGGTGGCTCGCGCGTGGCACCGAATCCACCGACGACGCCTTCATCCAGGCCGACATCACCATGGTGGCGCCGCGCATCGCGGGCACCGTGGTCAAGGTGCTGGTGGCCGACAACCAGAGCGTGCAGCCCGGCGACCTGCTGTTCGAGCTCGACCCCGAGGACTATCGCGCGCGCCTGCGCCAGGCGCAGGCCAACCTCGCCGCGGCCAAGGCACAGGCGCAGTCGGCCCAGGCCGATCTGGAACTGACGCGCACGCGGGCGCCGGCCAGCGTCAACCAGGCTCAGGCCGCGGTGCGCGCCGCGCGCGCGCAGGCCGACAACGCCGCCGCCGACGTGCGCCGCTACGAGGCGCTCTACGCCAAGGACGAAATCGCCAAGCAGACCGTGGAGCAGGCGCAGACGCGCTATCGCGCGCTGCGTGCCGACGCCGAACAGGCGTCCGCGCAGCTGATTTCGGCGCAGACCACGCCCGAGCAGCTGGCCGCCAAGGAGGCGCAGCTGTCGAGCGCCGAAGCCGCCGTGGCGCAGGCGCAGGCCGCGCTCGACCAGGCCGCGCTGCAGCTCAGCTACACACAGGTCAAGGCTGCGGCGGCGGGCCGCGTCACGCGCAAGAACGTGCAGCCGGGTTCGCAGGTGCAGGCCGGCTCGCCCGTGCTCGCGGTGGTCGGCAACACGCCGTGGATCGTCGCCAACTTCAAGGAGACGCAGTTGCAGCATCTGCGCGCGGGCCAGCATGTGAGCGTGGAGATCGACGCCTATCCGGGCCG
>JALRLM010000028.1 GCA_023254435.1 Hydrocarboniphaga sp. | reverse complement strand
GCAGGTCGGGAATCAGCGAGCCGATGCGCACGTGGAAGCCGGCCTTCTGTATCAGGTCGAACAGCGTCGCCACGTTCTCGAGGTAGAACTTGTTGCGCGTGTGGTTCTCGGGCACCAGCAGCAGGCTCTTGGCGTCGGGACAGACGCGCTCCACGGCCGACTGGATGGCCTGCACGCAGACCGACTCGAACTCGGGATTCAGGTTGTTGAAACCGCCCGGGAACAGGTTGGTGTCGACCGGCGCCAGCTTGAAGCCGGCATTGCGCAGGTCCACCGAGCAATAGAACGGCGGCGCCGTCTTGTGCCACTGGCTGCGGAACCAGGCCTCGATGTCGGCCGACCGGTCCAGCAACTGGGTTTCGAAGCGCAGCAGGGGCGCGGTGTTGCCGGTGCTGAGCGAGGGGGCGTTTCCAGTCATGTGTCGTCCTGTGGGCCGGCCGCGAAAGCGGTTGGGGCATGGTAGCGTCAATCGCCAATGGGGGCGCCCGGGGCGATTGCAAGGCGGGACGGCGAATCGCCGGGGGCGCCCGGCAGGGGGGGCGGCAGGCCGGGGCGCAGTGATGCGCGGCGTCAATCGGGTACAATGCCGCCCGCTTTTTGCATCCTCACGACAAACCGTAGCCAGCCTAGCCATGACCTTCGTCGTCACCGAAAACTGCATCAAGTGCAAGTACACCGACTGCGTGGAGGTGTGCCCGGTCGACTGTTTCCACGAGGGTCCCAACTTCCTGGTGATCGACCCCGAGGAGTGCATCGACTGCACGCTTTGCGAGCCCGAATGCCCGGCCGAAGCCATCTTCGCCGAGGATGACCTGCCCGAGGGGCAGGCCGAGTTCAAGCAGATCAACGCCGATCTCGCCAAGACCTGGCCGGTCATCACCGAGAAGACGGACATGCTGCCCGACGCCAAGGACTGGGACGGCAAGTCCGACAAGCTCAAGCTGCTGGAACGCTGATCCGCCGTCTTCTTCCGGCGCCGCATCGCTGATCCGCCACGATGCCGGCGCCCGCACCGTCCTCGCAGCGCATCACGCTGACTGCCAGCGATCGCCTGGCACGCGCCCTGCGCGAGGACCATAGCCTCGAAGCCCGCCGCGGCGGCGCCGAAGTCTGGGAAGCGCCCGCCATCCAGAGCCTGCGCCAATGGCTGCAGGACGCCTGGACCGCCGCCTGGCCGTCCGAACAGCTGCTGCATTCCACGCAGGAACTCGCGCTGTGGCGCGATGCCGTCGACCGCGACACGCAGGACGCCCTGCTGGCGCCGCTGTCGGCCGCGCGCGAGGCGCGCCGCGCCGAGCAGCTGATCTCGCGCTACCAGCTTCGTCTGGGCACTGCGCAGAGCGAGGACCACCAGGCCTATGCGCGCTGGAGCGCCGACTTCAACGCCGGCCTGCGCCGCCGCCAGTGGATGATCTCGGCCGCGCTGCCCGAGCAGGTCATCGGCATGATCGAGGCCGGACGCATCCGGGTGCCGGCCGAAATCGAGCTGGCTGGCTTCGCCGAGCGCCTCGCGCCGGTGGAGCGGCGCCTGTTCGCGGCTTTCGAGGCTGCCGGCGCGCAGCTGCTGCGGCGCCCGGCGCCGCGCTTCGAGGCTCGGCCGCTGCGACTGCGCTACGCCGACGCGCAGGCGCAGTTCCGCGCCATCGCCGCCGACGTGCGCGAGCGCCTTGCCCCCTACGCCGACCATGCCCAGGCGCCGCCGCGGCTGGTGCTGGCGCTGCCCGATCCCGAATCGCGCCGCGAGCTGATCGAATCGATCTTCCGCCCCTTGCTCGCACCCTGGCTGCAGCGCCTGGGCGAGGTCGTGCGGCCCTTGCCCTGGCGCTGGGATGCCGGCACGCCGCTGGCCGAGC
>JALRLM010000072.1 GCA_023254435.1 Hydrocarboniphaga sp. | reverse complement strand
CGGCAGACTCGTCTGGCCTGGTCGCCAAGCGCATGGGCCCGCAGGGCGTGCCCATTGCCGGCTGGACGCCCGCTTCCTCGCCTCGGGCGGCCGGATTCCAGGCCAAGTCGTACTCCGGCACCAAGGCGGCCGAACGCTATGAATGCGCCGAAGGCGGCTATGGCACGGCCGAATACGGCAACCAGAACGTTCGCTACGACTATTTCGGCGTCACGGCTGCATCCGAGACCGAGCGCTACGTCGACAATGACTGCGTGCAGCCGGACTGGAATGGCGAGCTGACCTATACCTATAACGGCGTGTTCGAGTCCGCCTACACCAGCAACCCGGTTCAGAACGCCGACTACCAGTATGACCAATATGGACAGGGATCCAGCCCGCAAACGGTCCGAACCCAGAGCCGCGACGGCAGCCTCGACTACACGGTGAAGGCCCGCTTCCGCAGCGAGATCAGGAACGGCGAGTCGAGCTCGTCGATTCACCAGCTCGGGTACTTCCTGACGCTGACCGAAACGGCGAGCCCGCCGGTCTCGATCGAACTGCAATACGGCCGCGACGACCGGCCGCTGACCCTGGATGTCTCCTCGTCCGGCCAGACCTTGAACGGGGAGTACGCGCACATCAGCTCGCTTTGCCAGGGCGGCGGACTGAGCGTCGAGACCTTGAATCCGATCGTCTTCGGCGATCGTTATGCCACTCCCGTGGGCGGTGTCGTCCAGATCAGATCGGGCGATGAGAGTGTCATCGTGAGGTTCCAGTCCAATGGCGACGCGACCTTGCAGTTCGGCAGTGGGGCTAGCGCCACACTGACCCAAAGTGAAGTCGAAAGCGCGGCGCCATTCGACTGTCAGGCCGCCCCGGTCTCATCTTAGGAACAAGGCACCAGCCCTCCCGTCATTTCTGGGTTTATCGGCCCTGATGTGGCGGGACTCCCGGCAAGAAATACACGCGCCGACATACGGCAGCTCCCATCACAAAAACATCAGGATATCCATCATGCGACTGATTGCCGTTTCTTCGACCGTGACGATGCTGGCTCTAGCGCTGACCGCCTGCGGCGGTGGCAGCAGTGACGACGAAGGCCAAGCCTTGCTCGACACCAAGGAAGAAGTCGCCCACGAACTGGCCGTAGTGGGTTCGATCTTTCTATCCACGGGCGACGATGAAGCCCTGACTGCGGGCGACACCGAGTCCAAGCGCGCATCGCGGATCGACTCTCGCGGCTGGGGCCGTGGATCGATGGCCCGGACGTCGGCGGTGCGCGAGACCGCCGGCCTGCGCGCCAAGGCCAGCGAGACCTATAACTGCAGCGGCGGTGGCATCAGCGTCGCCACCAGCGGAAGCATGAGCGTGCAGTATGGCTTTTACGGCAACGTCAGCGCACAGACTGACTACACACAGTACACCGATACCAACTGCGTCGAAGACTACGGCAGCGGCCAGACCTATACCTACAACGGCCACAGCGAGATCGGCGACTCGGTGGATGCCGTGTCCGGCTACTACTATGGCTATGATCGCGCAGGCCAGGGCTCCACACCGCAGACGCTGCGCGTTGTCGGCAGCGACACCGACCTGACCATCCGCTCGCTCGGCCTGATCGAGTACAAGAACAGCCAGGACGGCAACTCGAACTCCTACAGCCAGCTCGGCGAGCAGCAGGCCAGCGGCCGACTGGATGGCGATTCCTTCGAGTACGAGTTCGTCTACGGGCGCGGCAACACGCCGATCACCTACGAAGATTCATCCGCTGGCGAAAGCCTGGACGGCCACTACGCCTATCGCAGCTCCGGTTGCGAAGGCGGTGAACTGAGCATCGATACGCTCAATCCGATTTTCTTCGGCAATACCAACCCCACGCCCGTGGGCGGCAAGCTCGTACTGAGCTCGGACGGCGACAGCGTCACGGTCACCTTCCAGTCCAACGGCAGCGCCACGCTCGAGTTTGGCAACGGCGGCAGCGCCACGCTTTCGCAGAGCGAAATCGCCAACGCCGATCCCGACAACTGCTGATCGCAACCGCCACTCCCCGGCTGGAATAGAAAGGGACGCAAATCGCGTCCCTTTCTATTCGTCGTCGCCGCCGCCCGCGCTGGCGAACTTGCCCGAGAAGCGTCGCTCGGGCTGGGGCGCGACGTACTTCTTGTAGCTGACCTTGATGCCATCCGCGCTCACGAGCTTGCCGAGCGCTTCCAGGCTCGCGGGTTCGACGCGCACGCGCCATTCGGACGAGAAATCCAGCGTCGCACGCGCGCGGCTGTTGACATAATCCACGGTCACCGCCGCACCGCTCTCGCTACGGAACGGCGCCAGCGCATTGCGCAGCGCGATCACGTCGCGCGGCGGACGCCGCCAGATCAGCGACAGGCGCGTGGCGTATTCGGCCATCAAGTCCGCGGGCGACAGAAAGTCCGGGTTGTAGAGCCGGGGCTCGGGCTCGCGGCCATCGCGCGCGGCCGACATGCCGATCTCGGCGATCACGAACACCAGCGTGTCCACCTTCATGAAGCCTTGCAGCTTGGGCCAGCGATCGATGTCGATCCAGGTCGAAATCGGCCGGCTGCCGTCACTGATCGTGATCTTGTAGCTCGACTTGCCGAACTTGCCGTCACCCTTGAAAAAGCGCAGGTCGGTAACCCAGGCGCCGAACAGGCATTTGGTCCGCGGCTGCCACTGCGGCTTGCCATCGGCGCCGACCGGCGTCGGTACGGCGTACTGGTCCACGAGTTCGCGCATCTTGCCCGTGCAGACCTGGTCGATGACCTCGGCCCAGGCTTCGATCGGATGCCCCGACAGATAAAAGCCCAGCGTCTCGCGCTCCTTCTCGAGCAGCTCGTGGCGGGACCATTCCGGCAGCACTTCGGCCTGCACCTGCTCGTGCGGCGTCGGCTCGCTGCTGCCGAGGCCGAACATGTCGAACATGCCCGAACTCGCGCTGGCCGCGGCTTTCTCCGCCACCTGCAGCGCCTTGGGCAGGGTCGCCATCAGCGAGGCGCGATTGAACTTGAAGCTGTCGAGCGCACCCGAGCAGATCAGCGCTTCGAGCACGCGCTTGTTGGCCTTCTTGAGGTCGATGCGCTTGCAGAAATCGAACAGATCCCGAAACGCGCCATTGGCCGCGCGCTCGGCCAGAATGCCTTCGAGAGCGCCCTCGCCCACGCCCTTGATCGCCCCGAGGCCGTAGACGATTTCGCCGGGTCGCGGCACCGTGAAGCGCAAGAAACTCTCATTGATGTCGGGTGAGCGCACCTCGAGCTTCATGCGCTTGCACTCGTCGAGCATGGCGACGACGGTATCGGTGTGGTCCATGTCGCAGGACATCACCGCGGCCATGAACTCGGCCGGAAAATGCGTTTTGAGCCAGGCGGTCTGGTAGCTCACCAGCGCATACGCCGCCGCGTGCGACTTGTTGAAACCGTAGTTGGCGAACTTCTCCATCAGATCGAAGACCTGCGTGGCAATGCCTTCGTCGATGCCGTTCTTCTGCGAGCCCGCAGTGAAGATTTCGCGCTGCTGCGCCATCTCCTTCGCGTTCTTTTTGCCCATCGCGCGACGCAGCAGGTCGGCGCCGCCCAGCGAGTAGCCGGCCAGGCGCTGCGACATCTGCATGACCTGTTCCTGGTACACGAAGATGCCGTAAGTGGGCGCGAGCACCGGCTCCATGTCCGGATGCAGGTAGTTCACTTCGAACTCGCCGCGCTTGCGCGCGCAGAATTCTGGAATCTGATCCATCGGCCCTGGACGATATAGCGACACCAGCGCAACGATGTCCTCGAAGGTATCGGGCTTGAGATCACGCGATGCCTTCTGCATGCCCGGAGATTCCATCTGAAACACCGCGCCGGTATCGCCGCTCGCATACAGCTTGTAAGTCTCAGCGTCGTCGATCGGCAACTTGAGCACGTCGATGGCTTCATCGCCGGTGGATTTGGCGATGTTCTCGACGGCTTCTTGA
>JALRLM010000062.1 GCA_023254435.1 Hydrocarboniphaga sp. | reverse complement strand
GAAGCGCTCCCGGCACAGCAGGCGCGCGGCATCGACCTCGGGCTCGATGGGCTCCGCGATGAAGGCATAGGCCAGATAAGGGCCTTCGAGCGCACGGCGCGCAAACGAGCGCACGCAGGCGCACAGCCGCGCCGCCACGTCGCCCTCGCCGTCGACGATGGCCTGCAGGATGACCACCTCGTGATCGACCGCGCTGTTGAGCACTTCGACGAACAGGTCGACCTTGGACGGGAAATAACGGTACAGCGCGCCCGTCGACAGGCCCGCGGACGACGCCACGGCCGTCATCGAGGCCTGGTGGAATCCGCCCTGCGCGATCAGCCCGCGCGTCGCCTTGAGGATGCGCAGGCGATTGTCGGCCAGCCGCTCTTGCATCAGGGGCGATCGTCGATAGGCCATGAAGGATAGGGAGCGGCACGGTGAACGGACAGGCGCGCATTATGTCAGCGCGCGTGCCGATCAAGGCCGGCGCCACCATGGCCCGGGACGCCAGCGCGGTCGGCCGCTGCGGGCATCGCGCCGCGAACGGCGCCGGTGCCACCATCGGCCGCATCCTCAGCCCCACACAACGGAGCCCGACATGAGTGCCCCAGCCTCGCCACAGACCCCGCCCGACGCCATCGTGATCGTTTCGGCGGCGCGCACGCCGATGGGTTCGTTCCAGGGTGCGTTCAAGGACGCCAAGGTGCCGCAGCTGGGCGCCACCGCGATTCGCGCCGCGCTGACGCGCGCCGGCGTGGCGCCGGAATCGGTCTCCGAAGTGCTCATGGGCTGCGTGCTCACGGCCGGCGTCGGCCAGGCGCCCGCACGCCAGGCCGCGCTGGCGGCGGGCCTGCCCTATGGCACGCCCTGCACCACGATCGGCAAGGTCTGCGGCTCGGGCATGAAGGCGGTCATGCTGGCCCACGATGCCATCGCCTCGGGCAGCGCCGACATCGTCGTCGCCGGCGGCATGGAGAGCATGACCAATGCGCCCTACCTGCTCGGCAAGGGCCGTGGCGGTTATCGCATGGGCCACTCGCCCATCTTCGACAGCATGATGCTCGACGGTCTCGAGGACGCCTACGAGGCCGGACGATCCATGGGCACCTTCGGCGAGGACTGCGCGGCCAAGTACGCGTTCACCCGTGAGGCCCAGGACGCCTTCGCCATCGCCTCGGTGCAGCGCGCCCAGGCCGCCATCGCCGGCGGCGCCTTCGTAGACGAGATCGCCCCCGTCACCGTGCAGGAGCGGACCGGCGAAACCATCGTCACCACCGACGAAGGTCCCGGCAGGATCAGGACCGACAAGATTCCGGCGCTCAAACCCGCATTCAAGAAAGACGGCACGATCACCGCGGCGTCGAGCTCGTCGATCAACGACGGTGCCGCCGCACTGGTGCTGATGCGCGCCGGCCGGGCGCAGGCGCTGGGGCTGAAGCCGCTGGCCAAAGTGCTCGGCCACAGCATGCACGCGCAGGAACCGGGCTGGTTCACCACCGCGCCCGTGGGCGCCATGCGCAAACTGCTCGAGCGCCTGGGCTGGCAGGCCTCGGACGTGGATCTGTACGAAATCAACGAAGCCTTCGCGGTCGTGCCGATGGCAGCGATGGCCGAACTCGGTATCGCGCACGAAAAGGTCAACGTCAACGGCGGCGCCTGCGCGCTGGGGCATCCGATCGGGGCCAGCGGTGCGCGCGTGCTGGTGACGCTGCTGCATGCGCTGCGCGCGCGCGGGCTGCGTCGCGGCATGGCCTCGCTATGCATCGGCGGCGGCGAGGCGACGGCGCTCGCGGTCGAGCTGCTGTGATCCGAGCGCCGCGAACCGCTTGAAACCGGTGACCGGGGCCGCGAAAAGGCGGCCCCGGTCACCGACATCCTACTTCGCCGCTTTCTGCGTCGGCTTCTGCGCCAGTGCCCAGACGTAGGCCGCGAGCGCGTCCACGTCGGCATCGGACAACGGCGCACCGCCCTTGGGCGGCATCACGCCGGGCCACTGCTTGGGCTTGGCGACGCCCTGCGCAATGGTCTGCCTGATGCCGGCCAGGCTGCCGTCGCTCCACAGGTACTTGCCCGCGGTCAGGTCCGGGCCCAGCGGTCCACCGGCGGCGTCCGAACCGTGGCAACCCGCGCAGGTGCCGTTGCTGGCCTTGCCGAGGAAGATCTTTTCGCCGAGCGCGAGCTGATCCTGGGTGGCGCCGGGCGGCGGCGTGAGCGCGCTCTGCTGGCTGGCGGCGGCGACGATCTGCGGCTTGGGCGCCGCGGCGAGCTTCGCGCCCTCGATGGCGCCCTGATAGCGCACCTGCCAGATGCGGCCGCGCACGTCGTCGGCGATGTAGATGACGCCGCCCGGGCCGATGCTGACACCCGACGGACGATGCTTCGCCTTGCCGGGCTCCTTCGATGCGCCCGCGAAACCATCGGCGAAGATCACATAGTCGCCATCGGCCTTGCCGTTCTTGAGCGGCTGGTAGACGACGTTGTAGCCATCCTGCACGGCCGGCGCGCGATTCCACGAGCCGTGGAAAGCGATGAAGGCACCGTCACGATAGACCGCCGGCAGCTTGGGATCGTTGCTGATCGCCACGGCGTTCGGAGCCCAGTGCGCCGGAAACGCGGCGGCCGGTCCACGGCGCTCGGCGCAGATACCCACTTTCTTGCCGCCGTCGCCGCCGTATTCGGGCGCCAGCACGAGCTTTTTCTGGAAGCCGTCGTAGTAACACTCGGGCCAGCCATAGTCCGCGCCCTGCTCGAGCAGCAGCAGTTCTTCGGACGGCAGCTCGGCGCCCTGCACCTGCTGATACAGCTCGCCCCAGCTCTGCGGCAGCTGATCGCGACCGTGCTGCGTCACGAACAGGCGCCCGGCCGAATCGAAGGCGAAGCCTTCGGCATTGCGCAGGCCGGTGGCGTAGCGCTCCTTGGCCGAAAACTTCTGGCCGGTCTTGCGCGCGTCATAGCGCCAGACGCCGCCGCGCGTTTCCTTTTCGACGCAGGGCTGATGCCCCGGCGAATGCGGCATGCGCAGTTGCTGTTCGCAGGCATTGCTGGCCGAACCCAGATCGACGAACAGATTGCCCTTGGCGTCGATGGCGAACGGGTGCATGGGATGATCGCCGGTCAGCGGCAGATCGGAGATCACCACCTCGGGCTTACCGGTCGGCACCACGCTGCCGGCCGGCAGCGTGTAGCGCAGGATCTTGTCGTTCTGCTCGACATAGAGCGCGCCGTCGAACAGGGCGATGCCGGTTCCGCCCGCAGAACCCTGCGGCACGCCGTCGCCGAAGCGCGTGACCACGTCGGCCTTGCCGGTGTTCTTGGTGTCGCGCAGCGCGACCAGAAAACCGCCGGCCGGCGGCGTGTCGCGGCCGTAGTACACGCCGCTCCAGGTGTTGACGTAGACGGTGCCGTCGGCGGCGACGGCCATGTGCCGCGCGTGGCCGATGTTGTCGGCGAACACCGTTGCGCAGAAGCCCGGCGACAGCGTGAGTCCACCGTTGTCACCGGCGCAGGCCGATGCCGGCGCGGCAGTGGCGGCTTCGGCACGCGATGGCGTCGCCATCGCGGCAGCGGCGATCAGCGTCGCGGCGAATGCCGTTCGCAGCGCGCAGAAGTCCTGGCCACGGCCTGTGGCCGTAGCGGGTTTGAAGTCATGCATGGTCGATCCCTAGTCTGGCTGAGGAAGCTGGATGAAGTTTTCGTCGAGTCCGTTCACGAAATAAGCGCTACGCGCCGCGACTCACGGCAGCGTCACGAGATACAGGCGAAACGGCAGCCGCGGCGACTGGCCCTTGAGCTTGGGATCGAGCAGGTAGCCGTTCTGGCCTTCGCTGATCCACAGCTTCTTGCCCAGCTGCACGACGTTGGTCGGAACCACGAGTCCGCCTTTGATCAACTCGACCTTGGCGACGTCGCCTTCGATGGTCATGCGGCTGAGACCCTCGCCTTCGATGAGCCAGAAGCTCTTGCCGTCGTCGGCCAGGCGCAGGCCGTCGGGCATCACCAGCGGACGCGAGGGCTTGAGCGCCGTCAGCGCACCGGCGACGCCGTTCTTGACCTCGATGCGGAACAGCTCGCCCGAGCCGATCTTGTTGACGATCATGTTGCCGTCGCTGCCGAAGGCGATGCCGTCGAGTCCGCCGCCTTCAGCAGGCGCGAGCGCCGGATCGGCCTTCCACACGGCGAGCGACTTCTGGTCCTTGGACAGCTTGAGCACGTTCGGCGCCAGCGTGTCGGTGACGTAGACGTCGCCGGCCTTGTCGATGGCGATGTCGTTGCAGATCTGCGCATCGCCGGGCAGCGAGGCG
>JALRLM010000409.1 GCA_023254435.1 Hydrocarboniphaga sp. | reverse complement strand
GTCTCCAGGGTCTGCGCCTGTTCCAGTTCCAGCGCCTCGAGCTTGCTGCGCTCGTCGATGAGCTGGTTCTGCAGCGCGGCGATCTGATCGACCTCGCTGCGCACGGCGGCGATCTGGTCGGCGCGCACGTGGCTCAGCACGTCGTAGTCGACCATCACGCGGCCGACCTGCGCGGTCTGCTCCTGGCTCAGCCACAGCTGGGTGCGGCTGCGCGTGCCCATGACGTAGGCGGCGCGCAGCTGTCGCGCCAGGCTCTGCTTCTGCTGGTCGAGCCGGTAGCGCGCCTCGGCCTGCTGGGCCTGGGTGTCGACGATGCGCTTGTTCTGCTCGGCGATCTGCCCACGCACGCGCTTGAGCTGGGCCTGGGCGCCGGCCAGCTTGCGCTCGGCGCCCTCGAGCGCCTTGGACAGCTCGTCCTTTTCGCCGCGATCGCGCTGGATCTGCCGGTTCAACGACTCGATGCGGCCCTTGACGCGCTCCAGGTCCTGCTCGCCCTGCTTGAGGGTCTTGACCTCGGCGGCCTGGACCAGGGTGGGCGCCAGGCAGGCGGCGAGCGCCAGCACCGCGACGGCGGGCAGCCGCCCACGCGGCCGGGCCGGGGCGGGACTTCGCTTTCGATCGGGGGCGGTGGATGACATAATCCTGGCCCGCATCATAGCCGTCCCGCGCTCCCAATAGCGCCGACATCGCGCCCGAAACCATGCAGCAGTACCTCGAATTCGCCTCCCACCACCCCCTGCTGTTCTCGGCACTGGGCGTGGTGATCCTGCTGTTCATCGCCAACGAGATTCACGCCAACCTGACCGGCGGCAAACGTCTGTCGATCCCCGAGGCGATCCGCCTGATCAACGACCGCGAGCCCCTGATCGTCGACGTGCGCCCCGCCGCCGACTTCAAGCGCTCGCACCTGCTCGGCGCCATCAACCTGCCGCTGGCCAAGTTCGACGACCGTGCATCGGAACTGGGCAAGGACAAGGCCCGCCCGGTGCTGCTCTACGACATGATGGGCGGCGGCGCGGGCGAAGCAGCGCTCAAGCTCAAGAAGCTCGGCCACGCCGAAGCCTATCCCCTCAAAGGCGGCCTCAATGGCTGGCTCGGCGCCAGCCTGCCGGTGACCGCCAAGTAAGCCGGAGGGCGCCGTGGCCCGAATTCGCGTCTACTCCACCGATTACTGCCCCTACTGCGTCATGGCCAAGCGCCTGCTGGAACGCAAGGGCGCGGCTTTCGAGGAGATTCGCGTCGACCACGACCCGGCGCTGCGCGAGGAGATGATGCGCCTGTCGGGCCGCCGTACCGTGCCGCAGATCTTCGTGGGCGACACCCATGTCGGCGGCTTCGACGACCTGTCGGCGCTGGATCGCGCCGGCCGGCTCGACCCGCTGCTGGCCGGCAGCTGAGCCATACGGCTTTAACCGGCGCAGTCGATCATTCCGTAGTCCTGCATCCGAAGTCCTTAGACCGTTTTCGCCGTTCTTCAACTTTCCGCTTTTCTGGAGCTTTGCCTCATGGCTGCTGACGTTGCCCCCGCCCCCGCCGCACCCCAGGCCGATGGCCGCCAGGTTCTGCTGCAGAAGTTCTATCTGAAAGACGCCTCGCTGGAATGCCCGCTGGCGCCGCAGATCTTCGCCCGCCCCTGGCAGCCGCAGATCGACGTCAACGTCAACACCGGCGTGCAGGCCCTGGGCGACGACCAGTTCAACATCGTGCTGACCGTCACCGTGACGGCCAAGCTCGGCACCGACACCGCCTTCCTGGTCGAAGTGCACCAGGCCGGCATCTTCCTGGCCCGTGGCTTCACGGTCGAAGCCGAACGCGCCACCGTGCTGGCCGGCTACTGCCCGAGCCTGCTGTTCCCGTTCGCCCGCGAAGCCGTGGCCGAGCTGGTGCAGAAGGCCGGCTTCCCGCAGCTGCTGCTGCAGCCGATCAACTTCGAAGCCCTGCTGGTCGAGCACCTGCAGCGCCAGCGCGCCGCCGCCGAAGCCGCTCCGGCCGCCCCGGCCGCAGAACCCACGCACTAAGGCTCGCTGCCTTAAGCCCGGCGCCGCGCGATGAAAGGCATCACCGTCCTCGGCGCCGGCTCCTACGGCACGGCGCTGGCGATCCAGCTGGCGCGGCGCGGCACGCCGGTGTGCCTGTGGGGCCGCGACAAGGCCGCGCTCGCGGCCATGGACGCCAGCCGCCTCAACGCGCGCTACCTGCCCGAGGCGCATTTCCCGGTCGGCCTGAGCGCCAGCTCGGACCTGGTGCAGGCCATCGAATCGGCCGCCGACGTGCTCGTGGTGGTGCCCAGCCAGGCCCTGCGCGAGACCCTGGGCAAGATCGCGCCGCTGCTCACGCCGAACCAGGGCATCGCCTGCGCGATGAAGGGCCTGGAAGCCGGCACCGGCAAACTCGTGCACGAGGTGGTGGCCGAAGAGCTCGGCGAGGACCGCCCGCTGGCGGTGATCTCGGGTCCCACCTTCGCCAAGGAACTGGGACTGGGCCTGCCGACCGCGGTCACGGTGGCCTCCGCGCATCCGGGCTATGCCGAGCGCATCGCCGCCGCACTGCATGGCGACGGCTTTCGCGCCTACACCGCCAGCGACGTCGTCGGCGTGGAGATCGGCGGTTCGGTCAAGAACGTCCTGGCCATCGCCGTGGGCATCGCCGACGGCCTGGGCCTGGGCGCCAACACGCGCGCCGCGCTGATCACGCGCGGCCTGGCCGAGATCATGCGCCTGGGCGAGAGCCTGGGAGCCCGCGCCGAAACCCTCATGGGCCTGTCGGGCCTGGGCGATCTGGTACTGACCTGCACCGACAACCAGTCGCGCAATCGGCGCATGGGCCTGCTGCTGGCCCAGGGCAAGAGCGTGGCCGAGGCCACCGCCGAGATCCAGCAGGTGGTCGAAGGCGTGCGCGTGGCCCCCGAAGTGCGCAGGCTCGCCCAGCGCCAGGGCGTCAGCATGCCGATCACCGACGTGATCTGCCGCGTGCTGCTGGGCGAAATCTCGCCCGTCGAAGCCGTGCGCAGCCTGGCCACGCGGCCGCTCAAGGCCGAAAGCGACTAGGGTCCCGCGCGCCCTCGGCAACAGGTGCCGCAGCGGCTGCGATCCACTGGCAGATGATCGCGATGGATGGCGGCCGGCTCCGGCACGCGGCTGAGCGATCCACTGGCGTCGTCGCTCAGCTCATGCGGAACCGAATCCATCGTCGATGATCACGCAGCGGCGCTGACTGGAGCGCGCCACGCAAACGCGCAATCATGCGCGGATGATCTTTCGCTGGTTTGAAAAACTCATCGATCCGTTCGCGCCGGCGGCCGATACGATGCCGCCGCAGACGCTCGGCGCGTTCTACACGCATTACCTGCGGCAGACGGCGCCGCTGTTCGTCGCGCTGCTGGTGCTGGGCCTGCTCGTGGCGCTGGTCGAGGTGGCCTTGTTCGACTACCTGTCGACCATCGTCGACTGGACCCAGGCCGCCGAAACACCGCAGGCCTTCTTTGCCGAGCATGGTCGCGCGCTGATCTGGATGGCGGTGGTGGCCCTGCTGCTGCGACCGCTGTGCAACAGCCTGCACGATCTGCTCACGCATCAGGCCGTCGAGCCCGGACTGACTGCGCGCGTGCTGTGGCAGAACCATCGCTACGTGCTGCAGCAGAGCCTGTCGTTCTTCCAGAACGACTTCGCCGGCCGCATCGCCACGCGCATCCTGCAGACCGCGCCCTCGCTGCGCGAATCGGCGGTGCAGATCGTCGACGCCATCTGGTACATCCTGGTCTACGTCGGCATGGCGGCCTATCTGTTCGCGCAGGCCAGCGCCTGGCTGATCGTGCCGCTGCTGCTGTGGATCGTCGGCTACGTGCTGCTGCTGCGGCTCTACGTGCCGAAGCTGGAGACGCGCTCGGCCGCCGCATCGGAATCGCGCTCCAAGCTCGGCGGGCGCATCGTCGATGGCTACACCAATGCGCTCACGCTCAAGCTGTTCGCGCATACGCAGCACGAGCAGAACTACGCGCGTGAGGCCATCGCCGAATATCGCGACAACAGCCAGCGCATGTCGCGCGTGGTGACGACGCTGGACTTTCTCATGACCGCGCACAGCGGTGTGCTGATCGTCGGCACCGCCGCGCTGGCCTTGTGGCTGTGGAGCCTGGGCCGCATCAGCACGGGCGACATCGCGCTCGCGACGGGCCTGGTGATCCGCATCGTCAACATGTCGCAGTGGATCCTGTGGGTGGTCACCGGCATCTTCGAGAACATCGGCACCGTGCACGATGGCATGCAGACGATCTCGCAGCCGCGCCGCGTGGCCGATCGCGACGATGCCGCCACGCTGCAGGTGACGCGCGGCGACATCCGCTTCGACGACATCCACTTCCACTATGGCCGCAAGGGCGGCGTGATCGGTGGCCTGTCGCTGAGCGTGGGCGCGGGCGAGCGCATCGGCCTGGTCGGGCCGTCGGGCGCCGGCAAGACCACGCTGGGCAATCTGCTGCTGCGCCTGCACGACCTGGAGGCCGGCCGCATCCTGATCGACGATCAGGACATCGCCGGCGTGACGCAGCAAAGCCTGCGCCGGCAGATCGGCGTGGTGACGCAGGACAGCTCGCTGCTGCATCGCTCGATCCGCGACAACCTGCTCTACGGCCGCCCCGACGCCGGCGAAGCCGAGATCTGGCAGGCGCTGCAGCAGGCGCAGGCCGACGGCTTCGTGCGCACGCTGGTCGACGGCGAAGGCCGCCAGGGCCTCGATGCGCAGGTCGGCGAACGCGGCGTGAAACTGTCGGGCGGCCAGCGCCAGCGCATCGCCATCGCGCGCATGCTGCTCAAGAACGCGCCCATCCTGCTGCTGGACGAAGCCACCTCGGCGCTCGACTCCGAAGTCGAAGCCGCGATCCAGTCCAGCCTGGAGACGCTCATGCAGGGCAAGACCGTGATCGCCATCGCGCATCGCCTGTCGACGATCGCGCGCATGGACCGCCTGGTGATCATGGACGGCGGTCGCATCGTCGAAACCGGCCCGCATGCGCAGCTGGTCGCCAGCGGCGGGCTCTATGCGCGGCTGTGGGAACGGCAGACCGGCGGCTTCATCTCGACCGCCGACGGCGCCGCGTGAGGTCTCAGGCGCCGCCCTCGAAACCGCTCTGCCGCCAGGCTTCGTAGACCGTCACCGCTACCGCGTTCGACAGGTTGAGGCTGCGCGAGCCCGGTCGCATCGGCAGGCGGATGCAGCGTTCGGCGCCCAGCTCGTCGAGCAACGCTTGCGGCAGGCCGCGCGTCTCGGGCCCGAACAGCAGCACGTCGCCGTCCTGATACCGGAACTGGTCGTGGCGCAGGCGTCCACGCGTGCTCAGCGCGAGCAGGCGCACGCCACCGATGGCCGCGCGAAACGCGGCGAAGTCGGCATGCAGCACGATGGTGGCCTGATCGCGATAGTCCAGGCCGGCGCGGCGCATGCGCGCGTCGTCGAGCGCGAAGCCCAGCGGCTGGATCAGGTGCAGGCGCGCGCCGGTGTTGGCGCACAGGCGCATGGCGTTGCCGGTGTTGGGCGGAATTTCGGGCTGGTAGAGGGCGACGTCGATCATGGCGCGCACTGTACCGGTATCAGGATCGGAGCCTGGCCGCGTTCAGAGCCCCGGACGGCCGTCGCCGCAGCTCCAGCACAATTCGAAATGATGCGGCACGTCCTGGCCGCAGCCGCAGCGCCAGATCGACGGAATGTGAGCGCGGCGTTCGTACTCGCGCAGCAGCGCGCGGGCGCGGATCTCGTCATTCGGGTCCAGCAGGTACAGACGTGGATACTCCAGCGGCAGCTCGCCGCGCGCGCTCCACAGAAAGGCCCCGTCGATGCGCACGGCGATGTCGTGGTCGGCCAGGTAGTCCGACAGCAGCTGGGCTTCCATCGGATCGGCGGCGAGATAGAGCGCGGGCATGCGGCGAGCATCGACAGCGGCGCGAATGCCGTCAAGCCGGCGACGATGACGGTTTGACACCGCCGAAGCCGCCCGCCTAGTCTCGATGCGCCTTCCCGGCCGTCCTCATCCGTTCCTCGCAGACATGAAAGTCTCCTCCTCGCTGGTTTCCCTCGCCGCCGGCCTCGTGCTGGCGCTCGGTGCGGGCACGGTGTCGGCGCAAGCCACTTCGGCCCCGACCTCTAGCCCCTACAACGACAGCCTCGACACCTCGCCGTCGGCCGGTGCCATGGCCTTCGATCTCGTGGTGGTGCGGCCCGTGAGCCTGGTCGCCACGGTGCTGGGCTCGGGCCTGTTCGTGCTGTATCTGCCGCTGGCGCTGATCCAGAACGAGCCGCCGTCGGCCGCCGCCGACAAGCTCGTGGCCGAACCGGCGCGCTACACCTTCGAGCGCCCGCTCGGCGTCATGGAATACTAAAGACCGCCACGACCCACGCCAGCGTGCGTACCGAACTCGCGCCCTATGCGGCGCTCGAATCGCATTCGCGCGGACGCCGCCATGCGGAATCCGGCCCGAGCAATCGTGGCGCCTATCAACGCGACCGTGATCGCATCATTCATTCGGCGGCGTTCCGCCGGCTCGAATACAAAACACAGGTCTTCGTCAATCACGAAGGCGACCTGTTCCGCACGCGGCTGACGCACTCGCTGGAAGTGGCGCAGCTGGCACGCACGATGGCGCGCTCGCTGAGCCTGCACGAAGATCTGTGCGAGGCGATCTCGCTGGCGCACGACCTCGGTCACACCCCGTTCGGGCACGCCGGGCAGGATGCGCTCAACGAGGTCACGCGCGCCTACGGCGGCTTCGAGCACAACGCGCAGTCGCTGCGCGTGGTCGACGAGCTGGAAGACAAGTACGCGAGCTTTCGCGGCCTGAACCTCTCCTTCGAGACGCGCGAAGGCATCCTCAAGCATTGCTCGCTCGCACGCGCGCGCAAGCTCGGCGACGTCGGCCTGCGCTTCATCGAGCGCGGCCAGCCCAGCCTGGAAGCCCAGCTGTCCAACCTCGCGGATGAGATCGCCTACAACAATCACGACATCGACGATGGTCTGCGCGCCGGCCTGCTGAGCATTCCGCAACTGCGCGAAGTGCCGCTGTTCCGCCGTCATCACGATGTGGTGCTGCAGACCTACGGGCCGCTGCCGCCCAAGCAGGAGCGGCACGAAACCCTGCGCCGGCTCATGAGCAGCTTCGTCGAGGACCTGACCTCGACCAGCGAGCGCAACATCGTCGCCGCCGGCGTGCAGCACATCGACGAAGTGCGCGCCCAATCGCGGCCGCTGATCGCGCACGGCGACGCGCTGCGCGAGGAAACCCAGGTGCTCAAGCGCTTTCTGCACGCTTCGCTGTACAAGCACCATCAGGTCTATCGCGTCATGACCAAGGCGCAGCGCGTGGTGCGCGATCTGTTCGGCGCGCTGTTCGCGGACATTCGTCTGATGCCGCCCGAATTCGCCCGCGAAGCCGAAGCCCTGCAGTCGCAGGAAGGCGACGAAGGCCGCGCGCGCGTGGTGGCCGACTACATCGCCGGCATGACCGACCGCTACGCGCTCGACGAGCACGAGCGGCTGTTCGATCCGCGTCGCCTGCGCTAGGGAAGTTCTGATTAAGCGTTGCGAGCGCACGCAGGTCGCACGAGGACGGAGCGCAGGAACCGGAGCGTACCGACCTCGACCTGTACGCGAGGATTCCGAGCAGCGCCCTCGTGCGAGATGCGAAGCGCAGCC
>JALRLM010000388.1 GCA_023254435.1 Hydrocarboniphaga sp. | reverse complement strand
TGCAGGCGATGATGTGCGGCGGATCGAGCTCGCGCAGCAGTTCGCCGATCTGCCCGTATTCGGGACGGAAATCGTGGCCCCATTCGCTGATGCAATGCGCCTCGTCGACGGCCACCAGCGGGCAGCCCAGGCGCTTGAGTCGTTCGCGAAAGCCCGGCAGCGCCAGCCGCTCGGGCGCGATGTAGGCGAGCTTGTATTCGCCGCGCGACAGCGCGTCGAGCCGTGCGCGCGATTCCGCGGCGTCGAGCGTGGAGGCAAAGAAAGTGGCCGGCACGCCACGCGCCTGCAGCGCGGCAACCTGGTCCTGCATCAGCGCGATCAGCGGCGACACCACCAGCGTGGTGCCCGGCAGCAGCAACGCGGGCAACTGATAGCACAGGCTCTTGCCGCCACCCGTGGGCGCGACGAGCAGGGTGCGGCCGGTCTGCAGCAGCGTGTCGATGGTTTCGCGCTGACCGGCGCGAAAAGCGGTGTAGCCCAGCGCGGCGAGCGCCTGGTCTGCGGCGGATGAATCGATCATGCGCCAAGCATAGACCAGGCACCGCCGACGCTGGCGGGCTGGGACGGCCTCAGCCGCCGCTTTGCGCCGCGCGCTTGGCCTTGAGCTGCTCGCGCAGCTGGGTCTTCTTTTCGGCGCAGGCTTCGGGGTCGGCCTCGCATTCGGCCTTGAGTTCGGCGCGCTTGGCCTTGAGCTCGGCCTTCTTCTGCTCGCAGAGCTTGGGGTTGGCCTCGCACTGGGCCTTGAGTGCTTCCATCTTCTGCTTGCCGGCTTCGGCCTGCGAGGCGCAGTTCGGATCGGCCGCGCACTTGGCCTTGGCCTCGGCCGCGCGCGCCTTCATGGCCTCGCACTGATCGGGATTGGCGGCACACTGCGCCTTGAGCTGATCGCCATCGGGCGGCGGCGTCTGCGCGGATACCGCGCTGGACAGGCCCAGCAGCAGGGCGGCGAGTGAGGCGACGAAAGACGAACGAGACGGGGACATGGCGGGGGCTCCGGTTGCGATGATCGGTGGCGGTACAACGCGCCGGCACGCCAGGGTTGACCCGGCTCGTCGACCGCCCAGGCACTCTAGCGCCAAGGACGTTGCTCGCCACCCGCCGTCGGTCACCTGCGCGTAACGGGATGTAAGCGAATCGGGTCGCTATCATGTCGCCCCATGAACGACGAACTCGCCTATCGCTGGCGCTCCGGCGCCCTGCAGCCCATCGCCTATCCGCAATCACTGCGCCTCGACGACCTGCTCGGCATCGACCGCCAGAAGGAACTGCTGGTGCGCAACACGCGCCAGTTCGTGGGCGGCCTGCCGGCCAATCACGCTCTGCTCACGGGCTCGCGTGGCACCGGCAAGTCGTCCATCGTCAAGGCCATGCTGACCGAGTTCGGCGCGCAGGGCCTGCGCCTGGTCGAGGTGCCGCCGCACGATCTGACCGACCTGCCCGCCATCGTCGCGCCGCTGCGCCAGCGTCCCGAGCGCTTCGTTCTGTACGTGGACGATTTCTCGGTCGCCTCCAACGATCGCTCGCTGGCCGCGCTCAAGACCGCGCTCGACGGCGATATCGAAGAAGCACCCGAAAACGTGCTGATCTACGCCACCTCCAACCGCCGCCACCTGATGCCGGAGTTCTCGCGCGAGAACGAGGAATATCGCTGGGAAGGCGAAGAGCTGCACCCCGGCGAATCGGCGGAGGAGAAAATCTCGCTGTCCGAACGCTTCGGCCTGTGGCTGTCGTTTCCGCCCTTCAACCAGGATCAGTACCTGATGCTGGTGCGCATCCACCTGCGCCAGCTCGGCGTGCACGAACTCGACGAGGCCGGCGAGAAGCTGGCGCTGCGCTGGTCGCTGTCGCGGGCCTCGCGCTCGGGTCGCGTCGCCAAGCAGTTCGCACGCGACTGGGCCGGGCAGCTCGGGCTCAAACGCTAGCGCCATTGAGGTCGCCACAAACGGAAATGCCGGCACTGAGCCGGCATTTCCGTTTGTGGCGGCGGTGCGATCAGCCGAGCTTTTTCTGCAGCTCGGCCACCTTGTCCAGATACAGCTTCATCGCCGCATCGGTCTTGGTGCCCTTGAGCTTGGCCCAGGCGTCGTACTTGGCCCGCGCGACGACGTTGAGCATGCCCGGACGCGCGCCCGTGGCGTCGCCTTCGGTGGACTGCTTGAACAGCGAATACAGCGCCAGCAGGTCGGCGTCGCTGGGCTTCTTGGTGAGCTTGCGAACGTCTTTCTGCGCCTGTTCGAACTGTGCCTTGAGGTCGGACATGCTCGTCTCCTGAGTGCGTGGGGGTCGTTGTGCGGCGATCTTATAGCGCGCTGCGTCAAACCCTTACAACGGCAGCGCCGACAGCGCGGCGCAGGCGCTTCAGCCGCGACGCGTCAGCGTAATGAAGCTGTAGGCGTGGGCATGCCACTCGTCCGGCGCATGGTCCTCGCGAGTGGTTTCGACGAAGACATCGGCCGGAATCGGCGGAAACCAGGTGTCGCCGCCTTCGATCCTTGCATGCACGCGCGTGAGGTACAGAACGTCGGCGATGTCGAGGGTTTGCCGGTACAGCTCGGCGCCGCCAATCACCATGAGTTCGGGCAGAGGCTGCGCGGCCTGCAGGGCGGCATCGAGGCTGGCGAACACGCGCGCGCCGGGCGCCGCGAACGCCGTATCGCGCGTGATTACCCAGTTGTCGCGATTGGGCAGCGGCCGGCCCAGCGATTGCCAGGTCTTGCGCCCCATCAGCACGGTCTTGCCGGTGGTGAGTCGCTTGAAATGCTGCAGGTCGGCCGGCAGGCGCCACGGCAGATCGCCGTTCCTGCCGATGAGATGGTTCTCGTCGAGCGCCGCGATCAGGGACAGCGCCGCCATCAGACCGCGACCGGCGCCTTGATGTGCGGATGCGGGTCGTAGTCCGTCAGCACGAAGTCTTCGAGCTTGAACGCGAACAGGTCGCGCACTTCGGGGTTGATGGTCATGGTCGGCAGCTTGCGCGTTTCGCGCGACAGCTGCAGATGCGTCTGCTCCAGGTGGTTGCTGTACAGATGACAGTCGCCGCCGGTCCAGATGAACTCGCCGGGTTTCAGGTTGCAGACCTGCGCGATCATCATCGTCAGCAGCGCATAGCTGGCGATGTTGAACGGCACGCCCAAAAAGATATCGGCCGAGCGCTGGTAGAGCTGGCAGCTCAGCCTGCCGTCGGCGAC
>JALRLM010000374.1 GCA_023254435.1 Hydrocarboniphaga sp. | reverse complement strand
CGTGCTCGTCGGCGTCGAGCGCGACGACGACACCGCGCGCGCCGATCGCCTGCTGGAGCGCCTGCTGGGCTACCGCGTCTTCGTCGACGAGACGGGCCGCATGAACCGGTCGCTGACCGACACCGGTGGCGGCCTGCTGCTGGTCTCGCAGTTCACGCTCGCGGCCGATACCGACAAGGGCATGCGGCCGGGCTTTTCCACGGCCGCGGCGCCCGACTCGGCGCGCAGCCTGTTCGACTACCTGCTGGAACGCGCGCGCCAGCGTCACGGCCTCGTGGCCAGCGGACGCTTCGGCGCCCACATGCAGGTGAGCCTGACCAACGACGGACCGGTGACGTTCCGGCTACGCAGCTGAGTCTATCGTGCCGCCCCCGCTTGCCTGCACGGGCCGGCCAAAATCGCGTCAAGGTAAGGTCGAATTTGAAAGGCGCTCCGCGCGGAGTATCCTGTGCGCCCTTTTTCGCCCCGCTTTTTCCTTAACTACGGGAATGCCAGCTCGCACTGCCAGCATCGTCCGCGACACCCGCGAGACGCAGATCCAGGTGTCGATCAACCTCGACGGCAGCGGCCGCTCGGTGCTCGATACGGGCGTGCCGTTCTTCGACCACATGCTGGACCAGGTCGCGCGCCACGGGCTCATCGACCTCGACATCAAGGCCAAGGGCGATCTGCACATCGACGCGCACCACACTGTCGAGGACGTGGGCATCACGCTGGGACAGGCCCTGGACAAGGCGCTCGGCGACAAGCGCGGTGTGCGCCGCTACGGTCACGCCTACTGCCCGCTCGACGAGGCACTGGCGCGCGTCGTGGTCGACCTGTCGGGTCGCCCCGGGCTCACTTACAACGTGGACTTCCCGCGCTCGATGATCGGCAGCTTCGACGTCGACCTGCTCAGCGAGTTCTTCCACGGCCTGGTCAACCACGCCAGGATCACGCTGCACATCGACAGCCTGCGCGGCGTCAACGCGCATCACGTCGCCGAAGCCTGCTTCAAAGCCTTTGGCCGCGCCCTGCGCGCGGCGGTGGAAATGGATCCGCGCGCCGCGGACGCCATGCCATCGACCAAAGGCAGCCTCTAAAAACCCCCTTCACCTTTCGTCGCGAGCGCAAATGGCCTGCATCGGCGTCATCGACTACGGCATGGGCAATCTGCATTCGCTGGGCAAGTCGCTGGAACGCGTCGCCGGCAACCAGCGCATCGAGATTTCCTACGACCCCGAAAAACTGCTCAAGTGCGACCGCCTGGTGCTGCCCGGCGTCGGCGGCGTGCTGTGCTGCATGAGCGAACTGCGCCGTCTGGAGCTCAACGACCTGGTCATGGAGGCCAGCCGCAAGCTGCCGATGCTGGGCGTGTGCCTGGGCATGCAGGTGATGCTGGAGCACTCCAATGAGAACGGCGGCGTCGACGCGCTGGGCCTGTTCCCGGGCCAGGTGGTGCGCTTCCCCGATCCGCCGGCCGATGCCGCCGAGCGCCTCAAGGTGCCGCACATGGGCTGGAATCGCGTGCGCCAGACCAAGCCGCATCCGCTGTGGGCCGGCATTCCCGACGATAGCTGGTTCTATTTCGTGCACAGCTACCACGCCGAACCGGCCAAGTCCGAGCATGTGCTCGGCAGCACTGATTACGTCGCCACGTTCGCCTCGGCGATCGCCCGCGATAATCTCGCCGCGTTCCAGTTCCATCCCGAGAAAAGCCAGGGCGCCGGTTTGCGCCTGCTGGCCAATTTCGCCGAGTGGAACGGCGAGGCTTGATCCGATCCCGCACCGACGCCACCGGGCAGCTTGCCAATCGCCGCACGGATGCGTCAGAGTCGCTCATCCATGGAACTTCCCTTTCCGCTCAAGGTCGCGATCCGTCGCGCCTGATTTGTCTGTCCCGCATCCAGGCTGACTTCTTCCCATGCTGTTGATACCCGCGATCGATCTCAAGAACGGCCAATGCGTCCGCCTGCGCCAGGGCCGCATGGATGACGTCACCGTCTTCTCCGAAGACCCCGTCAGCATGGCGCAGCGCTGGGCCGACGAGGGCGCCGAGCGCATCCACGTGGTCGATCTCGACGGCGCGGTCAAGGGCCAGCCGGTCAACCTCAAGGTGGTCGAGGCCATCGCCAACGCGGTCGACGTGCCGATCCAGATCGGTGGCGGCATCCGCGACGAGGACACCATCCAGCGTTATCTGAACGCCGGTGTCGCCTACGTGATCATCGGCACCAAGGCCATCAACACGCCGCACTTTCTGCGTGACATCTGCCTGGAGTACCCGCGCCACATCATCGTCGGCCTGGATGCCAAGGAAGGTCGTCTTGCGCTCAACGGCTGGGCCAAGGTCACGCATTTCGACGCCATCGAAGCCGCCCAGCACTGCGAGCGCGACGGCGTCGAGGCCATCATCTACACCGACATCGGCCGCGACGGCATGATGGCGGGCTTCAACGTGGAATCGACCCGCGCCATGGCGCAGGCGGTGAAGACGCCGGTATTCGCCAGCGGCGGCGTGTCCACGCTCGACGACATCCGCAAGCTCAAGGAACTGGAGCCCGATGGCGTCGTCGGCGCCGTGATCGGCCGCGCGCTCTACGAAGGCGGCTTCACGCTCGCCGATGCCGTGAAGATCGCGAAGGGCTGATCGCCCTTCGCCGCCTGTAGATTCAGATGCTCGCCAAACGCATCATCCCCTGCCTGGACATCGACCGTGGCCGCGTGGTCAAGGGCGTCAAGTTCGCCGAGATCCGCGACGCTGGCGATCCGGTCGAGGTCGCCCGTCGCTACGACGCCCAGGGCGCCGACGAACTCGTCTTCCTCGACATCACCGCCAGCGCCGAAGATCGCCCCACGCTGTTCGCCACCGTCGAAGCCGTGGCGCGCGAGATCTACATTCCGCTGACCGTCGGCGGTGGCGTGCGCACCAGCGCGGATGTTCGCGCCCTGCTCAAGGCCGGCGCCGACAAGGTGTCGATCAACACCGCGGCCGTGCACAACCCCGACTTCGTCACCGAAGCCGC
>JALRLM010000196.1 GCA_023254435.1 Hydrocarboniphaga sp. | reverse complement strand
GTCGGCGTGGTGCCCTCGCCCGTGCCTTCCCCGGGGTCCTCTTCCTCGCCGGTTTCGCCACCAGTGTCGACGGGCGGCTCCTCGGTTGGGTTGGAGCCGTCGTCTCCGGGCTGCGTCGGTTCGCTCGCCGAATCGGACGAGCCCGAGCCGCAGGCCGGCAACAGCAGAATCCACGAAAAAACACAGGCCGCCGCGAGCAGCGGGCCAAGGCGAAGCTTGCGCATGAGAAAAACCGAGCGGGAAGGACGCAGGCAGAGCCCTGAGTCTGCCTGAGCGAGATGTCATCTTGTCAGGCGCAGGGCTGACAAGCATGTAGGAAAAAACTCAGACGATATACCGATTACCTACCAGCGCCGCTCAGGCCTTGGGCGCCGCCGCCTCGTCTTCGGTCTTGGGCAGCAGCTTGGCCACGCCGACCAGCGCCGCGATGGCCGCCAGCACGAACACCGCCGCCTCGCCGCTGCCGGCGATGTTGGCCGAAGGCAGCAGCGGCTCCACCCAGTTGATGCCCACCGCGTAGGCCAGCGCCATCAGCAGGCCCGAGGCCGCACCGACGCCGAGCGCCCGGCCCCAGCGGGCCCGTCCCTTGCCGCGCAGAAAAGCGCCCAGCAATCCGCCCGACAGGGCCGCGAGCGCGAACAGCCACGGCGGATCGAAGCGGATCTCGAGCGGCACCACGGCCAGGTCTGCGTTGGCCACGCTCACCCGCGTCCCGCCGCTGGAATCCGAGCGCAGCTCGACGCTGCCGTGGCCGCTGGCATCGAGCGCGACCGAGCTGCTGCTGAGCCCGCCACGTTCGGTACTCAGTTGCACGCGATAGCCCTCGGCCACGCTCATGCCCACGGCGCTGACGGTGATCTGCGTCTTGCCGATGCCCCAGCCGTCGATGCGCGTGTTGGCCGCACTGAGCTGCAGCCGCGGCGTCGATACCGTGAGCTCCAGCGTGTTGCCGACATCCTGAGGATCGGCGCTGACCGAAATGCGATAGACCGGGCCGCTGATGCCGGGCACTTCGAGCGTAACCGCCTGCCACTGGTTGAGCCGAGTGAGCTTGACCGGCGAGGGATCCAGCGCCGATGCGCCCGGCGCCTGCACGAACAGCGATACCGGCGACGCCAGCTCGCTGCTGTCGCTCGGATCGGCGCGGTTGGCCAGCGCGAGCAGGAACGAGCCCTTGTAGCGACCGCTGGCGCCGTCGAACAGCAGGCCACCGCTGGGCGCCAGCAGCGCGCGCAGCTTCTTGTAGGCCTGCGAATCCTTGCCCTTGGCGCTCAGCGTGTAGCCCAGCTGCGTGGCAATGCGCGTCGCCGTTCCGGCCGGCAGCTGGCTCATGGCCTGGCTCAGCGCCGCCGGAATCGCGACCTGGGCCGGTGCGTCCTTTTCGACGAAAACCGCGGCCTGGTCGGCCTTGTCGTCGAAGTTGGCCAGGGTCACCGTCTCGGCCCGATCGCCGACGATGGCCCGGACGCTGCCCGTCGACACCGCCTGTTGATCGAGCGTGTAGCCGCCACGCACCCGCTCGCTCGCCTCGCGCACGCTCGACGACGTCGTCGGCCGCGTGGCGGAACGCTCCTGCGCATTCGCCGGCATGCCGGTGACGGCGAGCGCCAGCAGCATCGCGACAACGGCCAATCTCGCGACCCGACGGCGACCGTCATCATTCGGAGCTTGCGGATCTTGTCCGTGGCGCATCGCGTTCTCCCCTTGCGATCGAAGCAGCATCCCTGTCTGAAACCCGCTCATCGCACCCGGACATCGGACGCGACGGTATGCGCCATCTTGATCCGGCGCGGCGACGGCGCGCCAGGGACTGCGTCTCGTCGCGCCGCGCTCAGGGCAGGCGATCGTGCGCGAGCAGCCAGGCTCTGGCGTCGTCGCTATCCTGCTCGAACCAGGCCTGCGTGCTGCCGAGCCGGAAGTGATAGCCCCAGGCGTCCATGTCGGCGAACAGGCGCTCGCGCGAATAGCCGTCGAGCCGCTCGGCCAGCAGCGCCTGCAGATAGCAGACGGCCGCTTCTTCCACGTCGTCGCCGCCCGCGTCGGTGTGCAGCGCGGCGCGGCGCGACTCGTCCATGCACAGGTAGTGACAGGCTTCGTGCAGCGCCGAATGCACGGGCGTGTCGGCCCGCACATAGAGGGTGTCGCCGATCAGGCCCGCTTCGCGCTCGCCCCAGTAGCTGCCGGGAATCGCCTCGCCATCGGCCACGAGGCTCAGCTGCAGCCCCCGCGACTGCAGCAGTTGTCGCAGACCGTGCAGGGGCAGCTCGCCGACACTCATCACGCTGTCTTCACTCATGCAATCAGCATAGCGGCGACGATCGCGGACGTGGCGCGGGCTCCGGCGACCGGGCAGGCTTCAATAGTAGATATGGATCGCTGGGCACGCATGTCCGCCGCGTGTACAA
>JALRLM010000249.1 GCA_023254435.1 Hydrocarboniphaga sp. | reverse complement strand
GGCACTTCGGCGCGCAACATACGCCGATCCGTCTGAGTCGCCAGCAGGTGTTCCAGCGCCTGCCGCGCGCCACCTGGGCCGCCGACGATCTGATGCGCGACTACGCCTGCCTGCCCACGCTGGCGCTGGCCGAAGCGGCCGGGCGCGAACTGAAAGTGGTGTTCAGCGGCGAGGGCGGCGACGAGGCCTTCGCCGGCTACGGCCGTTATCGTCCGGGTGCGGCCGAGCGCTTCTACAAGCAGCTGCGCTTCGGTGGCAGTGGCGGATTTCGCGTGCGCGCCGAAATCGACGGCGACTGGTCGCGCCGGTTGTTCGTCGATGCGCTGCAGCCGCACCTGGCCGCGCATCGCGCGCCCGTCATCGGCGCCTGGCAGAGCACGCCCAAGCACTGGAGCGCGCTGCAGCGCCGGCAGTACGTCGACATCGTCGGCAACCTGCCCGACGATCTGCTGGTCAAGGGCGATCGCATGCTCATGAGTTTTTCGGTCGAGGGGCGCGTGCCCTTCGTCGATCATCGCGTGATCGAATTCGGCCTGTCGCTGCCCGATGCGCTCAAGGTGCAGGGCGGCGCCGGCAAGGTCTTCATCAAGCGCTGGGCCGAGCGCTTCATTCCCAAGGAGCATCTGTGGCAGCCCAAGCGCGGCTTTCACGTGCCCGTGGGCGAATGGCTGGGCGGCGCGTTTCTCGACGGTCTGCGCGACAGACTGCCGCGCAGCGAGGCCATGCGGCGCTGGTGCCGGCCCGGTGCCGTGCAGGCGCTGCTCGCGGGCGATACCCGCAAGCGCTCGCGCGAAATCTGGACGCTGCTGCAGTTCGCGATCTGGCATCGCCAGTTCGTCGAGCGCCCCGATGCGATGCCTGCCGCCGCGGAAGATCCGCTGGAATGGCTGTGACGCCGCCGGTGGCCGCACCGCGCATCGCCATTTTCATGTCCACGTCGGGGCATAGCGGCGTCGATCGTGCGATGAAGCATCTGATTCCCGCGCTGGCCGCGCGCGGCTACGGCGTGGACCTGCTGAAAGTGCGCCGGCACGGACCGAACCTCGACTCGATTCCCTGCGGCGTGCGCGTGATCGACACCGGCGCATCGACGACCTACGCCGCCTTGCCGGCGCTGATCGCCTACCTGCGCCGCGAGCGGCCCGCGGCCTTGCTGGCCGACAAGGATCGCGTCAATCGCACCGCATTGCTGGCGCGCTGGCTGGCCGGCATGCGTCGCCACACCCGGCTCGTGCTGAGCTCGGGCACCACCTTGTCGGTGGATCTGGCGCATCGCGGCTTCTTCGAGCGAGCGCTGCAGCGTTTTTCGATGCGCCGGCTCTATCCGTTCGCCGACCAGGTCATCACCACCTGCGAGGCGGCCGCCGAGGACATGGCGGCGTACACGGGCCTGTCGCGCGATCGCATCCGCTCGGTGGCGAGTCCCGTGGTGCCCGCAAGCCTGTTCGCGCATCGGCCGGCGCCGCCCGAGCATCGCTGGTTTGCACCCGGCGCGCCGCCGGTGCTGCTGGGCGTGGGCGAGCTCGGTGCGCGCAAGGATTTCGCCACGCTGATCCGCGCGTTCGCGCAGCTGCGGGCCTCGCGCGAGCTGCGCCTGGTGCTGGTCGGCAAGGGTCGCGATCAGGCTGCCCTGCAGGCCCTCGCGCAACAGCTCGGCGTGGGCGACGACGTCGACTTCGCCGGCTTTCGTCAGGACGTCTACGCCTTCATGGCGCACGCGGCGGTGTTCGCGATGACCTCGCGCTGGGAAGGCCTGGGCTTCGTGCTGATCGAGGCGCTGGCCTGCGGCACGCCCAGCGTCGCCGCCGACTGTCCGAGTGGACCGCGCGAAGTGCTGGCCGACGGGCGCTACGGCGAACTGGTGCCGGTGGGCGATGCGGCCGCGCTGGCGCAGGCCATCGAGCGCACGCTCGATCGTCCGCCACCGCGCGAGCGCAGTCGCGAGGCTGCGCGGCGCTACGAGATCGAAGCCGCCACCGACGAATACCTGCGCGCCATGCAGCTGCCGCTGCGGGTGCCCACGCGAGTCGAAGCCGCATGAGCCGCCCGCCGCGCAAGCGCATCGCCGTGCTGATTTCGTTCTCGGGCGACGGCGGTGTCGAACGCATGGTCACCAACCTGTGCAACGAGTTCGCACGCCACGTCGACATCGATCTGCTCGCGCTCAAGGCGAGCGGGGGGCACGTCAGTCGCGTCGCCGGCGAGGTCAACTTCATTTCGATGCGCTCGCGCCACGCCGCGACCAGCGTCGGCGAGATCGCCGAATACCTCGCGCGCGTCAAACCCGATGCGCTGCTGGTGGCCAAGGATCGCGCCGGCCGTGCGGCGATCAAGGCGCGTCGCCGCATCGGCGCGAGCATGCCGCTGTGGATACGGCTGGGCACCAATCTGTCGGCGGCACTGGAGCGCAAGTCCGCGTTCAACCGCTGGCTTCGCTCGGCAGGTCCGGCTCCGACGTCC
>JALRLM010000098.1 GCA_023254435.1 Hydrocarboniphaga sp. | reverse complement strand
GCGCCGGCCTCGCCGTGCCCAGCGGCGCCACGGGCCACGACCTGCGGCGCCTGCAGGCGCTGATCGATCGGCATGCGCCGCAACGCCTGTTGGTGCTGGGCGATCTGTTTCACGCCGAGCTGCAGGCCGGCGACGACTGGCATCGCGCCTTCGACGATTTTCGTCGTCGCAACGCCGAACTCGCGATCGACGTGATCCGCGGCAATCACGACCGGCCTGCCGGCGTGAGCGAGGACTGGCGCCTGCGCTGGTGCGAAGCGCCCATGCACGAGGCGCCCTTCGCCTTCGTGCACGAGGTGCAGGGCGACGAAGCGGCCTACGCCATCGGCGGGCACGTGCATCCCGTGGTGCGCCTGCGCAGCCGTCGCGACCGGCTGCGGCTGCCGGTGTTCTGGTTGCGCGAACGCGCGCTGATCCTGCCTTCGTTCGGCAGCTTCACGGGCGGCTACGAAGTGCCCCGAACACGCGGCGAACGCAGCATCGCGGCGACGCCGGAAGGTTTGATCGACTTGTCCGGAACACAAATGACAAGGCTGCCTCGCGGCGTAGTCGTTCAGTAAAAGTGTTGCTCCCCGCCTAACACTAGCACGGGCTACAAGACTCTCAACCTTCGGGTTCTAGGGCCTTTTTTGCCTCGCATCAGTCGATTGTGTTGATGGCCTGATAGGCGGAAGAACTCGAACCCAGCTCTGGAATGAACGGAGTCTTCCGATTTCCTCTAAATGTTTATAAAGATTTTCCTCTGAAAATCTTTATAGTCCACTTTATCACCTGTTTCGGAGCGGCTCATGGAAATGCGGAAGATCTCGGTGCGTGTAGGGGACAAGCTCATGGGGAGCTTCCAAGCGCAGCTCGACGCGCTTCACGTCAAGCGCGACGCCTATTTGGATCACATCATCTCCGGCGAGGTTGTTTACCTGCGCGCAGAACTGGCGGGTAAAAAGCTTTCGCGCAAAGGTAGGCGGTACATCGCAAGAGATGTGATGCGCACCGGCAAGCTCTTCAATCTCACCATCCGCAAAACCACTGCCGATGCTTTGGATTCCGTGGTTGAAGAGAGCAACATGGTCCGGGACGCCTTCCTCAACAGGCTGATCGTGATGCTTCGCTGCGGCGAGACTCTACGCAGTATCTGGAACGTGCCGAGAACCATGGATGGACCGGTGTTCCGAGGTACGCAGGGCATGCCTGTGAGCCCCCTAGAAGCGATGGAGGAATTGCGTGCTGACCCGCTGTACTACCTGCGCACCTTCATGAAGGAGCACCACAATGAAGGGCTCTATACCACCGCGGGCCTCCCGCCAGCGTTCTGCTGCTATCTGGACGATCTGGCAATTCCAGGAACAACCGCGCACATCGAGTTGATGACTGATCTGCTGAGTCCTGACGAATACGAAAAGAAGTATCTCGCACCCATCCATCAGAGCGCGCCATGATCCTTACCCCCTTCACCTCATCGGACGTGCATAAGGCAAATCGAGTCTGGCTGGCCCTCGGTGGCCACATTGAACCTGTGCGGCGAACCGGCGAGGTGCGCTATACGCATGCCGCATTTACCGACAGCGTGCGAGCCAACGGCCGGCGCAAAGACACACCGGCCGTCCTGCTGTCGAGAATCAACCAGATCATGCGCAGGCAGGCAGAGAATGATGACCTCTCGCCAGTCTCCACCGCTCGGCGGTAGATCGGAACACCTGCGTGGACGCGCAGAACTTTTCGGATCACACGCGCACTGCTACCACTCGGAGATCAGGCCGATGCAGCGATTTGGATGCGTTGGTCAGAAAAAGACCCTCTACCCAGATGAGAGAGGGTCTGTGGCTCGTGTCTAAGCAACAAGCAACACTTTTACCGAACGGCTAGGCCTCGCGGCGCCCTTGTCGTACAGCTTCGTCGTCTTTTAGTGCCCGCCGCCGTCGAGGCCCTTCACGGCCTGGATCATCTGCACCATGACCTTTTGCGCGTCGCCATAGACCATGTTCGTGTTGTCGGCGAAGAACAGTTCATTCTCGACACCCGAATAGCCCTTGCCCTGGCCGCGCTTGACCACGTAGACCTGCTTGGCCTGGTCCACGTTGAGAATCGGCATGCCGTAGATCGGGCTGCTCTTGTTGGTGCGAGCGGCCGGGTTCACGGTGTCGTTGGCGCCGATCACGATGGCGACGTCGGCTTCCTTGAACTCGCCGTTGATGTCTTCCATGTCGTAGATGATGTCGTAGGGCACGCCGGCTTCGGCGAGCAGCACGTTCATGTGACCGGGCATGCGACCCGCGACCGGGTGGATCGCGAACTTCACTTCCACACCCTGCTCCTGAATGAGCTTCACGAATTCAAAGAGCTTGTGCTGCGCCTGCGCCACGGCCAGACCGTAACCAGGGGCGATGATGACCTTGCTCGCATAGCGCATGTTGATGCCGGCATCGCCCGCATCCACCGGCTTCATGCTGCCCTTGATCTCGCCCTGCTGCTCGTCGCCGGCGGCGCCGAAGTTGGAGAAGATCACGTTGGACACGCTGCGGTTCATGGCCTTGGCCATCAGCAGCGTCAGCAGCGTGCCGGCCGAGCCCACCACCATGCCGGCGATCATCAGCGCCGGGTTGCCCAGCACGAAGCCTTCGAAGCCCACCGCCAGGCCCGTGAAGGCGTTGTACAGCGAGATCACCACCGGCATGTCGGCGCCGCCGATGGGCATGGTCATGAGCACGCCGAAGATCAGCGCGAGCACGAAGAACGCGGCGGTCATCCACACCGGCGCGTGGCCGTCCGCGACCAGGGCGATGTACAGGCCCAGCGCCAGCGTGGCGAAGAAGAACGTGCCGTTGATGACCTGCAGGCCGGTCACGCGCCAGACGCCGTTGATGCGGCCGTCGAGCTTGGCCCAGGCGATCAGCGAGCCCGACAGCGAGATCGCGCCGATCAGCGAGCCGATGATGGTCACCACGAGCGGAATGGTGCTGTGCTCGGCGCTGCTGCGGAACAGTTCCACCGCGCCGATCGCCGCCGCCGCGCCGCCGCCCATGCCGTTGTAGAGCGCCACCATCTGCGGCATTGCGGTCATCTCGACCTTCTTGCCGGACGTCCAGGCCCAGCCCAGGCCCAGCACCAGCGCGACTGCGCCCAGGATGACGTTGACGGTCAGATGCGGCCTGGCCGCTTCGCTGACGCCGAACACGTAGAGGAAGCTCGCCAGCACCGCCACGAGCATGCCGAGACCGGCGACGCGAATGCCCGAGGCCGCCGTCACCGGCGAGGACATGCGCTTGAGGCCGTAGATGAACAGGAACGCCGCCGCGAGGAACGCGGCATCGATGATCAGGGAAGGATTCATGGTCGTGTTCCTTAGCCCTTCTTCTTGTCGGACGGCTTGAACATTTCGAGCATGCGCTCGGTCACCACGTAACCGCCGGCGGCGTTGCCCGCGCCCAGCAGCACGCCCAGAAAGCCGATCACCTGTTCGACCACCGAGGTGGCGTTGAGCAGCGCGAACAGCGCGCCGACCACGACGATGCCGTGCACGAAGTTGGAGCCCGACATCAGCGGCGTATGCAGGATCGACGGCACGCGGCCGATGATCTCATAGCCCGTGAAGGCCGCGAGCATGAAGATATACAGCGCAATGAAACCGGTCAGCATCACACTCTCCCCTGTCCCTTAAGCAACCGCTTTGGCAGCGGCTTCGTTCTTGATTTCGCCCGCGTGCGTGAGGCAGCTCTTGGCCAGCACCTCGTCGTTCCAGTCGACGCCGATCGCCTTGTCCTTCAGGAACAGCTCGATCAGGTTGTACTGGTTCTTCGCGTACAGCTCGGAGGCATGCTCGCCGAGCAGGCTGGGCACGTTGAGTGGCGCGACGATGGTGGTCTGGCCCACGGTGACGGTTTCGCCGGGCTGCGTGTATTCGGTGTTGCCACCGCCTTCGGCCGCCAGGTCGATGATCACGCTGCCCGACTTCATGCCGTCGACCTGCGCCTTGCTGATGAGCTTGGGCGAGGGGCGGCCGGGGATCGCGGCCGTGGTGATGATGATGTCGGCCGCCTGGATATGCTTGGTGACGACGGCGGCGATCTTGTCTTTTTCTTCCTGCGTGAGCTCGCGCGCATAACCGCCGCTGCCGCGGGCATCGACGCCGGTGTCGATGAACTTGGCGCCCAGGGATTCGACCTGCTCTTTCACTTCGGGACGCACGTCGTAGCCTTCCACCTTGGCGCCGATGCGACGCGCTGTGGCGATGGCCGACAGGCCGGCCACGCCCACGCCCATGACCAGCACGGTGCCGGGACGGATCGAGCCCGTGGCGAAGGTGGTCATCGGCATCATGCGCGCGATGCTCGTGGCGCCCAGCAGCGCGCCGTAGTAACCGGCCAGCGCGGCCTGCGAGCTCAGCGCATCCATGGCCTGGGCGCGCGTGATGCGCGGCACCAGCTCCATCGCGAAGGATGTGATCTTTTTGTCGCGCAGCAGCCGGGTCAGCTCGACTTCCTTGTGCGCGTAGACGAAGGACAGCAGGATGCTGCCTTCCTTCATGGCGCCGATCACGTCGGCCGAGGGCGGCTGCACCGACAGCACGATGTCGGCGTCCGACACCAGGCCCTGCGGATTGGCCGCGAACGTCACGTTCTTGTAGGCCGAGTCGGGCAGCTTGACCGCCTCTCCAGCGCCCGACTGCATGTGCAATTCCGCCCCAAGCTTGATCAGCTTGTCGGCGACCGCAGGCACCAGGGCCACACGGCGCTCGTTCGGGCGGGTCTCCTTCAGCACGGCAATTTTGACCGGCATTAATTTCGCTCCCCTGACCACTCTTTATTGGAATCTGTCGACACGTGCGTTCGCCAACAGCTCCCCTCGCGAACGCAAACAGCTCGCAGTCTAGCCCAAGCTCGATCTAGGGGAAATCACTCAAACCTTTCGATTTCGAGCCTCTTGCCGGGCTTGCGAAGATCGGATTCCGGCGTCAGCCCTGGCTCACGCCCGGATGCGGCGAAATCGGGCCTGCCGTCGTGGCAAAGGCGCCGTCCATTCCCAGGTACGCGGCCAGTGCGAGGCCCAGCAGCGTCAGCAGCACGGTGAACACGGCCACCACCGAGCGCGAGTAGCGAGCCGGCAGATCCTGCGCGGGCAGGCTGGCTGCGAAGCGCTGGTGCTGGACCAGCGCCGCCAGCATGGCCAGCGATCCGAGCAGCGTCAGCGCGACGCCGAGCGCGGTCGGTGCCCAATGCGCGGCCGCGCTGCCGGTCGCCTCGGGCCGGGTGAGCAGCTGCAGAAACAGCCCGAAGCGAGCGACGACGAAGCCCATGCCGATGATGGCGATGCCGGTGCGAATCCAGGCCAGCAGCGTGCGTTCGGAAGCAAAGTAGACGCGCGGATCGCCCACGGCCGGCCTGCTCGCGATCGAGGTCAGGGCGACCCGGACTGCTGGCTCTTGAGCAGGTCGCGAATCTCGGCGAGCAGCTTCACGTCGGGCGGCGTTTCGGGCGGCGCGGGTTCGGCCGCGGCCGGCGGCGGCTCGGGCTGCTTGAGCGCGTTGATGCCCTTGACCAGCGCGAAGATGGCCGCTGCCACGATCACGAAGTCGAACACGTTCTGCACGAACTTGCCGTAGGCCAGCACCACCGCGGGCTGATCGCCCACCGCCTCCCTCAGCGTGACGCCGAGGTCGGTGAAGTTGACGTTGCCGATCAGAAGGCCCAGCGGCGGCATCACCACGTCGGCCACCAGCGAGGACACGATCTTGCCGAAGGCCGCGCCGATGACCACGCCGACGGCGAGGTCGATGACGTTGCCGCGCATTGCGAACTTCTTGAATTCTGCCGCCAGGCTCATGCGAGAGACTCCTTGTCTTGTCGAGCGGTGATGGAAGCGCAGCGGCTAGTCGAGACAGCTCGGCAGGCCGGTGGCCAGATCAGGATAACGCGGGATGACACCCAGTTCGCGGCGCATGCGATCGGTGAGCAGCCGCTTGGACTCGTCGAGAAAAGAAAGCATGGCCGGCGTGAACCGGCGGTGAGCCTCGGCCAGGCTGATGCGCTGCGGTTCGGGCAGGCCCAGCAGCGCGGCGCAGCGGCAGAAGTAGTCGGTCATCGTCGTCGGCGAGCCGTCGCCGACGTTATAGGCCAGGCCCGCCACGCCGCGCTGCATCGCCGCCACGGCGACCTCGGCCAGATCCTCGGCGTGGATGCGGTTGGTCGGCGGGCTCTCGCGCTCCTCGATGACCGCGTGGCCGGCCTGCAGGCGTGCGATGGGCAGACGACCCGGGCCGTAGATGCCGGGTACGCGCAGGATCACGATCTGGGTGCCGTGGCGCTGCGCGTGTTCGGCCAGCGCGAGTTCGGCGTCGAGACGGCGGCGACCGCGATCGGTCTGCGGCTTGAGCGACTCGCTCTCGTCGATCCAGCGTCCCGCGCAGTCGCCGTAGACGCCCGTGGTGCTGATGTAGACGATGCGGCGCGGACGATTCACTGCCAGCCAGCGGCGCAGGCGCGGGTCGCCAGTGCCGGCATTGGGCGGCGGCGCGAACCAGAACACGTCGGCGGCGCCGTCGTCGATCGCATCGGTGTCGAGATCGCGTTGCAGGGGCGCGATGCCCGCGATGGCCAGATCGGAGGCACTGGGCGCGCTGCGCACCTGGCCGCGCACCGCCTGGCCCCGCGCGATCAGGCGCGAGGCCACACGGCGGCCGATGTCGCCGCAGCCGACGATCAGGGTGGGGGCAGGAGCGGTCATCGGAGGCGTCATCGCAAGGCCTGTCTACGGCGGCCGGGGTCCGTCACGGTACACTGAGGGCCTCGCGACGCCGAGTCGCCTTGTTGCCCGCGTTTTCGATGAAAGCCCATCTGCAGTCCCTCATGAGCCAGGCGGCCACGACCGTATTGGCCGAATTCAACTCCCAGGCCGCCGTCCCCGCCACGATCCAGATCGAGGCCACTAAGGACAGCAAGCACGGCGATTTCGCCAGCAACCTGGCGATGCTGCTGGCCAAGCCCGTGGGCAAGCCGCCGCGCGTGGTGGCCGAGGCGCTGATCCGCGCGCTGCCGGCGTCCAGCCGCGTCGCCCGGGTGGAGATTGCCGGGCCGGGCTTCATCAATTTCTTCGTCACCGCCGACGCCCTGCAGGCCGTCATCGGCGACATCGCGGCGGCCGGCGCAGCCTATGGCCGCAGCAGCGGCGCCTCGCGCGGCAAGCTCATGGTGGAGTTCGTCTCGGCCAATCCGACCGGACCGCTGCACGTGGGCCACGGTCGCGGTGCCGCGGTAGGCGACGTGCTGTCGCGGCTCTACGAGGCCGTCGGCTACGAGGTGACGCGCGAGTTCTACTACAACGACGCCGGTGCGCAGATCAGCAATCTGGCGGCCTCGGTGCAGGCGCGAGTGAAAGGCCTGACGCCCGACGATGCCGACTGGCCCGCCGACGGCTATCGCGGCGCCTACATCGCCGACGTGGCGCGCGCCTACATGGCGGGCGAGACGGTGACGGCCGACGATCGCGCGGTGACCGGCAAGGCCGACGCCGGCGACGGCGACGCCATCCGCGATTTCGCCGTGGCCTACCTGCGCCGCGAGCAGGACGCCGACCTGAAGGCCTTCGACGTCAAGTTCGATGTCTACTACCTGGAGTCCTCGCTCTACGACGAGGGCAAGGTCGAGGAGACGGTGCAGGCGCTGATCGCCAGCGGTCATACCTTCGAGGAAGGCGGCGCGCTGTGGCTGCGCACCACCGACTTCGGTGACGACAAGGACCGCGTCGTGCGCCGCGAAAACGGCGTCACCACCTACTTCGCGTCCGACCTGGGCTACCTGCTGAGCAAGTTCGAGCGCGGCTTCGAGCGCGCCATCTACATCTTCGGCGCCGACCACCACGGCT
>JALRLM010000091.1 GCA_023254435.1 Hydrocarboniphaga sp. | reverse complement strand
GATCGATCACATCGAGATCCTGCGCGACGGTGCCGCCGCGCAGTACGGCTCCGATGCCATCGCCGGTGTCATCAACGTGATCCTCAAGCACGACGATGCCGGCGGCACGGTGTCGGGCACGCTGGGACAGCGCTACAAGTTCGAGGATCGCCAGGACGGCGAAACCGCGCTGGCTTCGGCGCATACGGGCTTTCGCATCGGCGAGGCCGGCTTCTTCAACCTGTCGGCCGATGCGCGCAAGCAGAACTGGACGCTGCGCGTCGATCCGTCGACGCAGGCCTTCTACTATCCGCTCGAGGACGGCTCGCCCGATCCTCGCGAGGCCACCACCGACAAGCGCGCGTTTCGCGGCGGCACGCCCAAGATCAAGTCCTTCAATCTCGCGTTCAACGCCGAACTGCCGCTGGAGGGCGATCTCACGCCCTACGCCTTCGGCTCCTTCGGTCGTCGCGACGCGGAGCTGGGCCAGAGTTACCGACTGGCGACGACGGTCAACGTGATTCCGGAGCTGCTCGACGGTGTGGTGCTGAAGCCGACGACCTATCTCAACGAACTCGACTATCAGCTCGCCACCGGTATCCGGGGCCTGGCGGGGCCGTGGAACTGGGACGCGAGCACCACCTACGGCCGCAATCGCGTCGACCTCTACGAACGCAATTCGGTGAACCCGTCGCTGGGCCTGGATTCGCCGAGCAACTTCGCCACCTTCACGCCGATCTTCGATCAGCTCACCACCAATCTCGACTTCACGCGGCCCTTCGACATCGGCACCGAATTTCCGCTGCAGGTGTCGGTGGGCGTGGAGCATCGCTACGAGCGCTTCCAGACCATCGTGCGCGATCCGGCGGCTTACGCCAACGGCGGCTACGTGTTCCCCGACGGGCCGCTCGAAGGCCAGCCCGGCGCCATCGGCGCGCAGGCGGCGGTGCTCGTGCTGCCCGAGGACGCGGCCGACCTGGAGCGCCAGAACGTCGCCGCCTACGTCGACTTCGGCCTCAATCTGACGTCGAAGTGGTATCTCGCCACGGCCGGCCGCTACGAGAGCTACGACGACAGCGCCGGCGATACCTGGAGTGGCAAGCTCACCTCGCGCTACGACGTCGTGCCGGGCTTCGCCGTGCGCGGCACGGTCAGCAACGGCTTCCGCGCGCCGTCGCTGTCGCAGAGCGGTTTCGCCAGCGGATCGCAGGGGCCATTCATCGTCGATGGCCAGGTCGCCGGCGTGACCACTTCGCGCAACGCCACGCCCGACTCGGCGCTGGGCCGTGCGCTGGGTGCCACCGCGCTCAAGCCCGAGAAATCGATCAACACCAGCCTGGGCATCTCCTGGCAGCCGCTCAGCGATCTGAGCGTGGACATCGACGCCTACCAGATCCTGCTCGACGATCGCATCGCGCGCACCACCACGTTCCGCGGTGCCGGCATCTCGCAGATCCTCAGCGACAACGGGCTCGATCCGAATCAGGCGGTGTCGTACAACACCAATGCCATCGACACCAGGACGCGCGGCGTCGACGTGGTGACGAGCTACACGCAGCGCCTGAGCGAGCGCGGCCTGGGGACGCTGCGCTACACGGCCGGCTTCAACTACAACAAGACCACGATCGAGCACATCAAGGACACGCCGCAGCAGCTGGCCGACCTGGGGCTGACGCTGTTCGACCGCGTGGCGCAGAGCTATCTGACCGTGGCCCTGCCGCAGACCAAGACCGTGCTGGGTATCGACTGGCAGATCGCGGATTTCAACGTGAACCTGCGCGGCACGCGCTACGGCGCCGTCAGCCAGCTCACCGACAATCCGGCCAGCGACCAGCACTACGACGCCCAGTGGATCGCCGATCTCGACGTGGCCTATGCGATCACGCCGGCGCTGAGCGTGGCGGTGGGCGCGAACAATCTGTTCGACACCTATCCCGACGAAAGCACCATCGCCGACGTCATCGGTTCGCAGCGCTACGCCACCAACAGTCCGTTCCCGGCCACGGGCGGTTTCTACTACGCCCGCGCGGTGTGGAATTTCGACTGAGACATGAGCATGAGCAAGACAGCACGAATCCGAGGCTTGGGCGCAGCCTGCAGGGCGACGGCACTGCTGCTGATGACGGTGCTGCTGCAGGCCTGCGGCGGTGGATCGTCGCCAGCCGAGGGCAGTGGCGGCACGACGCGCATCGTCTTCGGCGAGCAGCGCAGCACGCGGCCCATCGCCGAGACCGCGCAGGCCTTCAAGGATGCGCCCTACGACTTCAGCTTCGCGACCTTCGCCACGCCGTCGACGGAGTTCGAGGCGTTTCGCTCGGGTGCGCTCGACCTGGCCTCGTCCAACGACATCACCGTGCTCAACGCGGCGGCCAGCGGGCTCAGGCTCAGGATCGTCGCGCGCATCTGGGGATCGTTCCTGCAGAAGAGCGTCGGCATCGTCGTGCAGGGCAACTCGCCCTTGCGCAGCGTCGCCGGGCTCAAGGGCCGGCGCATCGTGGTGTCAACCGCGCGCGGTGGCAGCGGCGACAACCTGCTCTACGGCGCGCTCAAGGAGGCCGGCCTGCGTTACGAGGACGTCAGCGTGAGCTATGCGCCGTTCAACGATGCGCTGACGGCGTTCCGCTCGGGCGACATCGAGGTGCTGGTGACCAATGACCCCTACCTGATCCTGGCCGAGCAGCAGGGCGGCCGCGTGCTGCGCAACGGTGAGGGCATCAACTCGGGGCTCGGCCTGATCGTCGCCAGCGACGCCGCGCTGGCCGATCCCGCCAAGCGCGCGGCGATACAGGACGTGCTCAAGCGGCTGCAGACGGCCGGCGAATGGGTGGGCCAGCATCCCGATGCCTACGCGGAGTTTCTCGCCAAGGACACCGGCATCGAGCTGTCGCTCGCGCGCGCCATCGTCGAGCGCGGCACCGCGCAGATCGGCGCCGTGAGCGAGGCCGATATCGCCGTGGAGCAGAAGGTGGCCGACCAGCTCGTCGAACGCGGCCTGTGGAAACAGCCCGTCGACGTGCGCACCTACTTCGATACCACCGTCTACCCGCTTTCGCCGTCCGCCGTCGCAGCGGCGCCCGCGCAGCCGTCATCGCCGTCATCATCCGCCACCGAGGGAAACTCGCCATGAGTCTCACGCTTTACTACAGTCCCACTTCGCCGTTCGCGCGCAAGGTGCGCATCGCGATCGCCGAGCTGGGCCTGCAACCCGAACTGCAGGCCATCGCACTCAATCCCTTCGAAGCGGGCGAGGACTACTGGGCCGTGAATCCACTCTCCAAGGTTCCCACGCTGCTCACGCGCGACGGCTTCGTGCTGCCCGACAGCCGGCTGATCCTCGACTACCTGCGCACGCTGGGCACTGCGCTCAACGGCGCCGGCGCCGATAGCTGGCCCGACCGCCGTCGCCAGCAGTATGCCGACGGCGCGCTCGAGGCTGCCGTGGTGGCCAATCTCGAACAGCGCCGCGAGGCCGGGCTGATCTCGCGGCCCTGGTTCGATCGCCAGGTCGCCGCGATCGCGCGCACGCTGGGCCTGCTCGAAAGCGAGGCCGCCGAACTGCGCGTGCAGGGCGGCATCACGCTGACCGAGATCAGCCTCGTCTCGCTGCTGGGCTATCTCGACCTGCGACTGTCGGCCGCGCTCGACTGGCGTGCGCAGGCGCCCGCGCTGGCGCAGTGGTTCGCCGCGATCGCCGCGCGTGAGTCGGTCGCCGCCACGGTGCCGCCGGCATGAGCGCCGCGCCGCCATTCACTCCGCTGATCGACGCCGCCGCGCTGGCCGCGCGTCTGGGTGACGACGGTCTGCTGATCGTCGACTGCCGCTTCGATCTGGCCAGACCCGACTGGGGCCGCGAGCAATACGCGCAGGGCCATCTGCCCGGCGCGGTCTACGCGCATCTGGACCACGATCTGTCGTCGCCGATCACGCCGCAGAGCGGCCGCCATCCGCTGCCGTCGGCCGAGGCCTTTGCGGCCACGCTGGGCCGTTGGGGCGTCGGCGACAATACGCTCGTGGTGGCCTACGACCAGGGCAACGGCGCTTTCGCCGCACGCTTGTGGTGGCTGCTGCGTGCGGTGGGGCATCGCGGCGTGCTCGTGCTCGACGGCGGCTACGCGGTCTGGAAGGCTGCGAACCTGCCGCTGGATACGGCCGAACCCGCGCGCCGCGCCATCGCGCAGCCTGTGCGCGCATTACAGGGCTGGCTGACGACGGCGCAGGTGCAGCACGAACTCGACGCGCAGGCCATCACGCTCGTCGATGCGCGCAGCCCCGAGCGCTACGCCGGCCAGCAGGAGCCCATCGATCCGGTCGCCGGCCACGTGCCCGGCGCGATCAACCATCCGCTCACCGACAACCTCGCCCCGGACGGCCGCTTTCTGCCAGCCGAGCTGCTGCGCCAGCGCTGGCAGCAGCGACTCGCCAGCGACGATGCAGGCGCGGTGGTGTCGATGTGCGGCTCGGGCATCACCGCCTGCCACAACCTGCTCGCACTCGAAGCGGCGGGCCTGCCCGGAGGTCGGCTCTACGCGGGTTCGTGGAGCGAGTGGATACGCGATCCGTCGCGACCGGTGGCGACGAAGGCCTGAGCCGCGATAAGAAAAAGCCCGCATCACGCGGGCTTTTTCGTGGTCGGCATATCGACTCAGTAAGCGCTCGCCGTCGGCCGCACCACGATCTCGCTGACATCGACTTCCTGCGGTTTGCGGTTGCTCGATGGCGTAGCGCACGCGTGGCCGATGGCCTCGGGCGGCAATAGACGGTAGCGAATCCGAGATCCGGTGGTGGCAGGGATGCTCAGCTTCAATTGGTGTAATGAGTTAGGTATCACCGTAATTCGGGAAAAACCTCCACCGCTGCGGCGCCCATCCCCTGTGGATGCCGCTTGCCGCTGAAAATGATGAGGCGTTTAATCCGCCTCAGTAGGTGTTCTCGGTCCGGAGGCTGTAATGCTTGGCTCGCATCCGCGCCCGGAACTGATCGACCAGCCGCACCCCGTCCACCATGGATTCCGCCCTAATTTTCCGGCCATCAATGGAATCAAAGTGTTATGCGACTCGAACCCAAGTTATACGGAATGCGTCCCAAGTTAGGCGGAATCCGGGTTCCGGCTAATTGGTGTTGGACGGCAAAGCGAGCATGAGTTCTATCGTCAAATTCGGCAGTGCCGCTCTGACAGTCGCAGCACTTTGGCTGGTCATCGCTGGCAGCTTGGCGTTGCAGTTCTGGCCGTCCGTGCCACATGCGGCCAAAGGCTGGGTCGCTTTCATCGCATTCGGTCCACCGCTCTATATCCTTGGCGAAGCATTGTCTGAGTGGCTTTGGTCCACGCGGCCAGCGCGTGCTCTGGCCGCTCATCCATCGTCCGGCCTTCGCATATTTGTTGGTGTCATATTCGGAGCAACCATTTTTCTGGGCGGTTTGTTCTTATCCATGCACTTCGGTAGGGTGTAATGCCGTCCAACCAGGCGCTCCAAGCGACGCATTTGCCTTCGCTTCGCTACGGCAAATCCGCGCCTGAGCTTGAGCGTTGGGCCTGAGAAAAGCGAGAGCGCATGCGAACTCGATATGTCCTGGTGATTGCGGTCAGCTCGTTCGCTCTTGGTGTTGCGGGCGCCTATGTCTTACTGGGCGAGCGCCTACAGCAAAGCAGCGCACAGATCGAAAGTGTCAGGGAAATCGTTCTTAAACAGGGCGCTGATATTCAGCGGGTTCGCGCCTTGGAGGACCTAAAAGCAACAGTAAATGTCATGGGCATGCTCGTTGCCGCCCAAAAGGCGGGCACCCCAGGAAACGCTCTCTCATCAGACTTGAGCCGGTACCTGAGCGCGCGTATCCAATCTGTAAAAGACATTCCAGCGTCAAATGATCCCGCTTTTTCAAAGAACGCTAAGTTCACAATAGATAAAGGGGAGCAACTCTTGGAGGACATAAAGTGGGCTTACTGAGGCTCAGGCCCAACCATCAGTTCCACCCGACGAACCGGCCTCCGCGGCTTCGCCGCTCCGTCCGGTTCGCGGGTGAACTGGGGCGTTAGCACTCATGTCGAGCAATCTCGAATCCCTGCTGGAAAAGATCGACAATGAGAGAGATCGACACCTCGGTTTAGGAAAAGCAATGCTTGAGGCTGACGGCCATAAGCTCTTTTCGCTAGACTTCTTGGCCGTAGCTGCACTCAATCGCTCGCTCAGCAACAGATCCGCTTTCACTCAAATGGTTCGCTCACAGAACTACCTGATCGCGGCATCGATAGTTCGGCTACAACTAGACACTTTCTTGCGCTTTTATGCTTCGTACCTTGTGAGCGATCCGCATGATTTCGCAACTTCCGTGCTTGCAGGCGCAGAGATTAGAAAGCTAAAGGATCGTTCCGGTGCAGCCATGACGGATTGGCACCTCGTGGATTCTGTCGCACCAGAATTTCCGTGGGTGCCTAGCGTTTACAAATCAACTTCAGGTTTCATCCACCTATCAGACAAGCACATCTATAGCGCTATCCAATCTGTTCAAGATGATGGGACGCTATCCATGCTTATTGGGTCCGACCCAGACCGTTTCCCCAGTGAGCTGTGGGTTGAGATGACTGAGGGTTTCATTGCGGCGACCGAGGCGCTGTTCCGCTATCTGGAGGGATGGGCATTCACCAAGGCCAATCCGCATCTTGTGCAGGCAGCGAGAGAGCAAGCAAATGAGTGCTAACAATTCATTCAAGCCGACGCCGCTTCGCGGCGCGGCTTAATTCAGGTGTTGAGGCCGTAGGAAAACCATAAATTGGCACATAACCCGCTGCTTCTTTCGCAAGCGAAAGGAGAGCGGAAATGGCGCGCTACAAACCGGTTGATGCGCATCTGACGAAGCTGTTGCCGGTGTG
>JALRLM010000079.1 GCA_023254435.1 Hydrocarboniphaga sp. | reverse complement strand
ACACTGCGCATCGGGCCCGCCACCGAAGACGAGTCCGGGCAGTATCTCGCCGGCGTCGATCGCATCCTGCAATACCTCGCGGCGGGCGACATCTTCCAGGCCAATCTGTCACGACGCTGGAGCGCCGAACTGCAATCGGGGGCTGCGGCCGATCTGTATGCGCGTCTGCGCGGCGCCAATCCGGCGCCGTTCGCGGGCAGCGTGCTGTGGAACGGCACGGCCGTGCTGAGTTCCTCGCCCGAGCGCCTGCTGCGCATCGATGCCGGCATTGCCGAAACGCGGCCCATTGCGGGCACTCGGCCGCGCGGCGCAAATGCCGCCGAGGACGAGGCGCTCAAGCGCACGCTGATCGGCAATCTCAAGGAACGCGCCGAGCACGTCATGCTGATCGATCTCGAGCGCAACGACCTGGGCCGTGTCTGCGAGCCCGGCAGCGTCGAGGTCAGCGAGCTCATGGCGGTGGAGAGCTACGCCCACGTGCATCACATCGTCTCCAACGTGCGCGGGCGCCTGCGTGCGGGCGTCGGGCCTGGCGAGGCGCTCAAGGCGGTGTTTCCGGGCGGCACGATCACGGGTTGCCCTAAAATCCGCTCCATGGAAATCCTGGCCGAACTCGAAGCCGTGGGCCGTGGACCGTACACGGGCGCCATGGGCTATCTGTCGCGCTGCGGGCGACTCGATACCAACATCCTGATTCGCAGTCTGGTCGTCGAAGACGGGCAGATCAGCTTTCGCGCCGGTGCGGGCATCGTCGCCGATTCCAGGCCCGATGCCGAGCTGGCCGAGACGCGAACCAAGGCGCGCGGCCTGCTGCGTGCCCTGGGCGCGGACTGAGGCACGGCGATGGCGCGCTTCTTTCGCAGTCTCGCATTGCTGATCCTGCTGGCGGTCGTGGCCGCCGCCGTGGCGCTCTACGACGGTCATCGCCAGCTGGCGTCGCCGCTCGCGTTCGCGCAGGCCGAAAACATCATGCTTGCGCCGGGTACGCGCGTGCGCGATGCCGTACTGCAGCTGCGCGATCGCGATCGTCTGGCCAGCGTGCGCCAGGGCTTGTACATGGAGCTGTACGCGCGCCACTCCGGAATGGCCGCACGCATCAAGGCTGGCGAATACCGCATGGAGCCTGGCATCACCGGCTATCAGGCGCTTGCGCTGTGGGTGTCGGGCAAGGTTGTGGTCTACGACATTCGCGTGGTCGAAGGCATGCGCTTCGAAACTGCGCTGGCGCAGATCGCCGCGCATCCGCAGATCCGCAAGACGCTGGGCACGAGCGATGCGGCCGCGATCATGAAGGCGCTGGGCCGCGACGGGCAGCATCCCGAAGGGCGCTTCTTTCCGGATACCTATCTGTTTCCGCGTGACACCTCGGATATCAGCTTGCTCAAGCGGGCCTTCGATGCCATGGACAAGGCACTCGCCGCCGAGTGGGAAACCCGCGCGCCCGGCCTGCCGTATACCTCGCCCGAGCAGGCGCTGACGATGGCCTCGATCGTCGAAAAGGAGACCGGCCAGGCGACCGAGCGCGCCGAGATTGCCGGGGTGTTCGTGCGCCGGCTCAAGCTGGGTATGCGGTTGCAGACCGATCCCACGGTCATCTACGGCCTGGGCGCGGCCTTCGACGGCAATCTGCGCAAGCGCGATCTGCTGGCCGAGAACCCCTACAACACCTATCTGATCGCCGGCCTGCCGCCGACGCCGATCTGCCTGCCGAGCCGTGCAGCGCTGCATGCGGCGCTGCATCCGGCCGATGGCCAGACGCTGTACTTCGTCGCTCGCGGCGATGGCACGCATCAGTTCTCCGCCACGCTCGAAGAGCATGAGGCGGCCGTTCGGCGCTACCAGTTGCGTGGGGGGCAGCGCTGATGTTCCGCCCGGCCGGCGGCGGGGTCTTCATCGTCCTCGAAGGCGGCGAGGGATCCGGCAAGGGTTCGGTCGGCGCGGCGATGAGCCAGTGGATGCAGGCGCAAGGCCTCGCGCACCTGTGCACGCGCGAACCCGGCGGGACGCCCGAGGGCGCCCAGATCCGCAAGGCGCTGATCGAGAGCGGCAACGACTGGGACCCGGTGTCCGAACTGCTGCTGATGGCCGCCGACCGCCGGCAGCACATCCAGAAAGTGATCCTGCCGGCCTTGCGGCAGGGGCAGGTCGTGCTCTGCGACCGCTTCGCGTTCTCGACCGAGGCTTACCAGGGGGCGGGGCGTCAGCTGCCGATGGCGCTGATCGAGCAGTTGCACGCGATCACGGTGGGCGACTTGCAGCCCGATCTGGTCGTGCTGCTCGACGTCGATCCCAGGATCGGCCTGGCCAGGAGTCGCAAGCGTTTGGCCGCGCAGGGCTCCAGCGAAGATCTTTTCGAGCGTCTGGATCTGGGCTTTCACGAACGCGTACGCAACAGCTTTCTGCAGCAGGCGGCGCGCGACGCGCAGCGCTGGACCGTGCTGGATGCCTCGCAAGCGCTGAACGACGTCATTGCCACCGCTATTGGCGCGCTGAGCCGCCTGGGAGTGGCGCCATCGCCGTAAGCGAAGGCGCCAGTCCCAGAAGCTCAACGCGGTGACGCCGACTCCTCATCGCCTGTCCTGAAACGCGCGTGCTGCCGCAGCGGCACTCACCCGGCATCATCGCGCGGACGGCAAGGACGGGGTGGAGCTCATGCCAGGAACACGATGGGTCGCTGGTATCATGAGCCGATGATTCCGACGTCGCCCACTCTGCATTGCCCCTCACCTAGGCCGATCGTGGAGTCTTGCCGGTGAGCGGTGAACCCGTGCTGCCCTGGCAGCAGGAGCTGTGGAGCGGCCTCGTCGATGCACGCGCCAAGGGGCGCCTCACGCATGCCCTGCTGCTGGCGGGGCCGCTGGGCGTCGGCAAGCGCCATTTCGCGCGAGTGCTCGCGGCCAGCCTGCTCTGCGAATCCGTCGATGCGCAGGGCTATGCCTGCGGTCGTTGCCGTGGTTGCGTGCAGTTCGCCTCGGGCACGCATCCCAACCTGCACTGGGTGCAGGTGCTGCAGGACGAAAAGACCGGCAAAGACAAGCGCGACATCAGCATCGATCAGCTGCGCGAGCTCAGCGCCAGGCTGGCGCTGAGCAGCCATTACGGCGGTGCCAAGGTGGCGGTGATCGATCCGGCCGATGTCATGAACGTGGCCGGCGTCAACGCGCTGCTCAAGACCATCGAGGAGCCGCCACCCCACGTGCTGTTCGTGTTCTGCACGACCGAGACGCACATGATGCCGGCCACCGTCCGTGACCGCTGCCAGCGCATCGTCATGAAGTCACCCGGCCCCGAGACG
>JALRLM010000060.1 GCA_023254435.1 Hydrocarboniphaga sp. | reverse complement strand
CCTGCGACCACTCCTGCGCCATCACCTGCTGGATGCGTTGCGCCGCAAACCTGGGCATGGGGCCCAGCGAATTGCCGACCAGGTAAATGCTGTTATCGGGCAGCACGAAGCGCTCGCGCATCGCGGCGAGCGGATCGCGGGCATCCAGGGCGAGGCAGTCGGCGCGGGTCGGCATGGTGGCGATGGACGGTGGCGAGTGACGGTTATGGCAGCGGCTCAGGTCAATGTCACCTCGCAGCGCCTACAATCGGCCTGTTTGCCTCGCCCAGGAGCAAGGATGCCGATGAGCTACGACACCCCACAACAAGGCAGCATCCAGGCCAACGGACTCGAATTCGCCTTTCTGCAAATGGGCGAGGGGCCGTTGGTGCTGTGCCTGCATGGATTCCCCGACCGCGCCGAGGCGTTTACGCCCTTGCTGCGCGCGCTGGCCAAGGCCGGTTATCGCGCCGTGGCGCCGTATCTGCGCGGCTATGCGCCCAGCGGCCTGCCGGTGGCCAGCGACTGCCTGCTCAGCACGCTGGCGCTCGACGTGATCGCGCTGATCGATCACTTCGGCGCCGAGCGCGCCACCGTGGTCGGGCACGACTGGGGCGCGGTCGCCGCCTATGCGGCCGCCAATCTGCGCTCCGATCGCGTGGAGCGCATCGTCACTGCGGCCGTGCCGCATCCGCGTCGCTTTCTGCTACGGCCGACCTGGGCGCAGCTCGCCCGCTCCTCGTACATGGCGGCCTTTCAATGGCCCGGCGCCGAGCGCCGTCTGATGGCGCACGACTTCGCCGCCCTGCAGCGACGCATTTCGCGCTGGTCGCCGGGCTGGCAATTCGACGACAGCGACTGGTGGGTGTCGATCAAGAGCGCTTTCGCCGAGCCGCGTCGCCTGAACGCCGCGCTGGGCTATTACCGTGGTCTGCGCCGATTGTTCGTGGACGCCGACCTGTGGCGACTGGCGACGGCGCCCATCACAGTGCCGGCCTGCGTCATCTATGGCGCACGCGACGGCTGCATCGGCGCCGAGATGTTCGGCAAGCAGGCGCATATGTTCAACGCCGGCGTGGAGTTGCATCGCCTGGAGGCCGGGCACTTCATGCACCTGGAGCAACCCGAGGTCTTTGCGCGCATCGTCACCAACTTTCTCGGCGTCGTGCCTAAGGTGTCAGACGTTGCCGAAGAAAGTCGATGAGCACGCGCAGCTTGAGTGGCAGCTGCGCGCGGTTCGGGTAGTAGAGAAAAAAGTCCGGAAACGGATCAGGGCAGGCGGCGAGCACGCTTTGTAGCGCGCCGCTCCGCAGTTCGGTTTCGACGCTGGCATGGTGGCGGCCTGGCGCTACGTCGGGCTGCGCCTTCTGCACCGCGCGGGCTATCTGAGCATCAAGCACGCGCCGCTGCGCTTTCGGTATTCGCATCCGGTGGGGCTCGCCGGCTGATCAGTGCCCGCGCAGCACCCAGGCGATTGCGCACTCCAAGCTTCTGGAGCGGCACTCCACGATCCGCAGCAAGGGCCGAACTGAGCGCAGAAACAAAAACGGCGCCAGGATTCCGGCGCCGTTCGGGCTGCTTCGATCCCGGGCTTACTTCACCGTGATGGTGATCGCCTCGGACTGCACGTTCGGGTTGAACGGCTGGTGCTTCCAGTCGCCGAGCACCAGCTGCAGCGTGTGCGTGCCGGGCTTGAGGGCGAGCGAGGTTTCGGTCTGGCCGGCGCCGAAGTGCTTGACCTGGTCGGTCATCGGCAGCGGCACGGCGTAGTCGACCGTGGGCGAGTCGATCAGCAGGTGGTGGTGGCCGGTGTTCTGCACGTCCTTGATGCCGGCGGGGGCGACGCCCATGCCGGACAGGCCGAACACCACGGTGACCGGGCTGGTCACGGTCTCGCCGGCCTTGGGCGAGATGATGTAGACCTTGGCGCCGGCCGGCGAGGCCGTGGGCAGGTTGAGCTTTTCGGCGGCGTAGTTGCCGGCCTGCTGCTTGGCCATGGCCTTGTAGTCGGCGTACTTGTCGGTCTTTTCGGCGGCGACGGCGGAGCCCGCCAGGGTGGCGGACAGCAGGCAAAGGGTGACGAGGGTCGGCTTCACTCGGTGCTCCAAGGGGATGGGGGCAGATAAGGTGGCCAAATGATACCGATGCCGGGCGATCGGTGACGGCACGCTGGCCAAGATGTAGCCAATCGTTACAACTGCCTCTATACTCCGCCGCGTTTGTCGAAGGCGCCCACCGGTTGGCGCCATGAGCCCCAGGCCAGATCCCACGGCCCGCTCCCTTGGCAAACCTCGCGGTTCGCGCCCATGGGCGCCTCCTCGATTTTCCTAATTGGCGACCTGAACCGGTATGCCCACGCTCGTCGTGGCTCAGGCGCATTCAGGAGTTTCTCACTACATGTTGTTTTCCGATCTGGGCCTCGACGAAGGCCTGCTGCGCGCTGTTGCTGCCGAAGGTTATTCCCAGCCCACGCCGATTCAGGCACAGGCCATTCCCATGGTGTTGCAGGGGGGCGATCTGCTCGCCGCCGCGCAGACCGGCACCGGCAAGACGGCGGCGTTCACGCTGCCGCTGCTGAACCGTCTGATCCAGCTGCGCGCCCAGGGCATCACCGGCGCGCCCAAGAAGCCGCTGGCACTGGTGCTGACGCCTACGCGCGAACTCGCCGCGCAGGTGGCGCAGAGCGTGCGCACCTACGGCGGTCACCTGCCGCTCAAGACCACCGTGATCTTCGGTGGCGTGAGCATCAACCCGCAGATCGACGTGCTGCGCCACGGCGTGGACATTCTGGTCGCCACGCCGGGTCGTCTGCTCGACCACGTCGGTCAGCGCACCATCGACCTGTCGGCGATCCAGATGCTGGTGCTGGACGAAGCCGACCGCATGCTCGACATGGGCTTCATCCACGACATCAAGCGTGTGCTCGCGGCGCTGCCCAAGCAGCGTCAGAACCTGATGTTCTCGGCCACGTTCTCCGACGACATCCGCAAGCTGGCGCACAGCTTCCTGAACAACCCGGGCACCATCGACATCGCGCCGCGCAACGCCGCCGCCGATACCGTCGAGCAGCGCATCGTGTTCGTCGACAAGGCGCGCAAGAGCGAGCTGCTGGCCTATCTGATCAGCTCGTCCAACTGGCAGCAGACGCTGGTGTTCACGCGCACCAAGCATGGTGCCAACCGTCTGGTCGAAAAGCTGCAGAAGTGGGACATCAGCTCGGCTGCGCTGCATGGCAACAAGAGCCAGAACGCGCGCACCAAGGCGCTGGCCGACTTCAAGGCCGGCAACCTGCGGGCGCTGGTGGCCACCGACATCGCGGCGCGCGGCATCGATATCGAGCAGCTGCCGCACGTGGTCAACTTCGAGCTGCCGAACGTGCCCGAGGACTACGTGCACCGCATCGGCCGCACCGGCCGCGCGGGTGCCACGGGCCAGGCCCTGTCACTGGTGTCGGGCGACGAGCGCGACCGCCTCAAGGCGATCGAGCGCGTCCTCGGCCGCC
>JALRLM010000538.1 GCA_023254435.1 Hydrocarboniphaga sp. | reverse complement strand
CACGGTGGCCGACATGCGCTTCGTCAAGCCGCTGGACACCGAGCTGATCCTGGAGCTGGCCAACGAGAGCGACCTCATCGTCACGCTCGAGGACAACGTGCGCCAGGGCGGCGCCGGCAGCGCGGTCAACGAAGTGCTCATCGCCCAGCACCACAAGGTGCAGGTGCTCAACCTGGGCCTGCCCGATCACTTCGTCGAGCACGGCACGCGCGAGGAACTCATGGCGCAGTGCGGGCTCGACGACGCCGGCATCCTGCGTGCGATCCAGAAGCGCCTGCGCGCGCGTGACCTGGACGAGAGCAAGGCCCGGCAGGCCTAGAACGAGCCGGGGCGCGGTTCGCTCCCGCACGGGCGGGAGTCCGTTCCGGCGCTTTCCCTCCCCCGAGGGTCAGCGCTTTGGCGGGGACTCCGCACAAGCTTTGCCGCATAACGAAAAAGGCCAGCTCGATGCTGGCCTTTTTCGTTATGCGGCACCGCGTTCTGGGTGGGTTGGCGTGCTGCGCAAGCCACCATGCAGCGTCGCTCAGTAGTTGACCTGCAGCTGCAGACGCAGCAGATCGCCGTCCACCACGTCGTAGGGCGCGCTGCCGACGTTGGTGCGCTCCATGTGCGCGTAGGCCATGACGATCTCCAGCTCCGGCCGGATCTGCCACTCGATGCCCACGTCCACTTCGTTGACCTTCATCTTGGGCGCGTTGGTGTCGAACTTGGACGCGCCGTCATAGGTCTGGCCCTTGATGTACGGGAAGAACACGCCGTGTTCCTTGGTGTCGAGCTTGTACATGGCTTGCAGGTAGCCGCCGTTGAGCGACTTCACGCGCACTTCCTGCGCCGCCAGGTCGAGCTCCGGACCGCGACCCACGGTCCACTCGCCCTGCAGGCCGAAGGGCTGCGGATAGATGATGAAGTGCGCGGCGACGCGCTGATCCTTGAAGCCATGCTGGCGCGCGTCCAGCGAGGGCGTGAAGCTGCTGCCGTCGACATTGATCGAGCCGGTGCCGATCTTGAAGAAGCCGGTGTAGGCGTCCACGCCCACTTCCACGATCTGGCCGTTCTTGAACTCGAACGGATAGGTGGCATGCAGCACGGTGTGGAAGCTGTCGTTGCCTTCGACGCGGTTGGCACCCTGGCCGTTGTAGATGCCCAGGCCCAGCATGCCGTAATCGCCCGAACCCTTGAGGCCGTCGCGGATCAGGTGGCGATAGCGCTCGCCGATTTCCTTGGGCGTGTAATAGAAGAACGCACCCAGGTCGCGCTCGTCGCGCACCGCCGAGTTCAGCGCGTCGGCGCGATCCAGCGTCAGGCGGTTCTGGCTCGACTGCATGTTCTCCCAGCCGTAGGGCACCTTCGACTGACCGACGCGGACGCGATACTCGCGCTCCTTGTCGAAGTAGAGGTCGGCGTAGATGTCGCGCAGCTGCGCGAAGTTGCCGGTGCTGGAACCGCTCGGCGTGCTGGCGAAGTCGGGCTGGATGTAGATCGATACGTGATCGCTGACGTCGCCGCTTAGCACCACGCGGGCGCGGCGAATGCCGAAGCCCTGATTGTCGCCGATGAAGCGGTCGCCCGGTGCACGCAGTTCCTGGGAATCACCCGAGAGCGGCTCGTCGAGGCGCAGCTGCGTGTAGCCTCGCAGCGACAGCTTGTCGAACCACTTCTTGTCGCTGGGCGTCTTGGGCTGCGGCGAGGCCACCGTGGCCGGCGCCGGAGCGGGCGGAGGCGGCGGCAGCTTCGCCTTGTCTTCCACCTGCTTGAACGTACCGAGCTTGACGCGGCCCGGACCGGGCTCCGAGAACAGCTGGCGCGTGGTCGTGTCCACGTACAGATCCAGGTTCTCCGCTCGTGCGGCTCCGGCAAGCGAGAGCAGCAGCAGGGCGGCGGCAAAGGGCGTGTTCTTCATTCGGTCACATTCGCGGTGGGTAAATGACAACAGCGTGAAACCCCGCTGTATTCGCCAAATCGCCGCTCTGTAACGAGTTCTTTATCGATTTGCGAGCACAGCCACGCTGTGGAGCGCCGCAAACTACGCAGCCCTCGTTTCGCAATCGTGAAACTTGGATGACAGTTTGATGACAGTCGCCGCGTGGCGGCGATCCGGCACCGGCGGTCACCGCTGTCTAAGTTTGAAGTTCGACAGCGATCAAGAATGAAGCTTACTGGCCGTTAAGAAGGCTGACGCAGCCACCGGCCTTGTCGCCCTTCCACCATGTCGAACCTCATGTTCTGTACCGCCGCCGGATTGCTCGTGCTGGCCAGCCTGCTGCTGGCGCGCACCCTGCACCGCCTGCACCGAGACTGTCCTTGCCTGCAACACGGGGAGGACTGCGACCGTGGCCTGCTACGCTGGTATGCCCAGGGCTTCGATCGCCCCGTGCAGCTGGCCAAGTACCTGGCCGCCGCCACCCTGCTGGTGCTGATCGTCGGCATCAAGACGCGCGCGCCGTCGCTGGGCTGTGCGCTGGCCATCGTCGCGCTGGGGATTGCGGGGATGGAATGGCATTTCGGGCGCCATCACCGGCTGCGCCACCGCAGCGAGCGGCGGCCGCCGGCGCCCTACATCGATCCGCTGTCGACGCGACGCGGCTGAGGCCGCGACGCTTCAGGCCAGCATTTTCGCGGCCTGGTCGTATTCGTAGGCCTGATACAGCGTGTAGCCGCCGATCCCCAGAAACACCACGCCCACCAGCACGAACAGCAGGGGCAGTCCCAGCAGCACCATGAGCACGCCCATCACGTAGCCCGGCAGCGGCGCGGTGGAATACACCGCCGAGGTCTGGTCGTTGCGCAGCGCCAGTGCCCGGAAGCTGCCGTTCTTCATGCGCCCGGCCAGGGTCACCCGATCGCCTTCGTCGACGTCGGGCATGTCCTTGAGCTTGATCTGGGCCGAGCGGCCATCGACGCGAAAACTCAGCACCTGGCCCGACTGGATCGAGCCACCGTTCTTGCCGATGTGGCCCACGGTCTCGGTGGAATGACGGATGCCGGACACGGTGCCGGTAAGCGTGGTCATGGACATGAAAGTCTCGGTGCAGGAAAAAGCCGGCCCCGGCCGGCTCAGAAGGTCGGGGTCTGGCCACGGGCCTTGCGCCGGGCGACGGCGGCGTCCTCGAGTCCGGCGACCCAGGCCTGGGTCGCGCGCTCGTTGGCCACGATGAGGCCCAGATCGCGCAGCTCGCCGGTGAAGCGATCCACCGGATCGCTGTTGTAGCGCTGGTAGAACACATAGGCGCCGCACTGGCTCAGGTCGGCCGGCAAGGGATGGCCCTTGCTGCGCTGGCGGTGTTCCAGCGTCTTGGGCACCGTCGCGACCGTGATGCCCTTGATCATCGGCACGATCTGCTTGCGGTAGTCGACCATGCGCGCGCAGCGCGGCTTGCCAGCCTGCTCCCACAACAGGCCGTCCTGCTCCTGGCGCCCGGTCGGCTCACCATATTTTCTGATCAGGCCGTCCTCGAACTGCGCGATCGACGGCGGCTGCCGGGATCCGGTCGTCCGCTCGACGGACATCACGCGCGGCGAGCTCGGCGGCGTGGTGAAGTGGACGACGAAGCCGCTGCTGTAACCGGCTCGGGTTTGGGCCTCCAGGCGCTCGAGAAACTCCGGCGTCTGCAGCGTGTGATCGACCCCGTCCGAATAGGTGAAGCCCGCCAGGTAGGGCGTGAACTCCAGGCTGCCGTCGAAGGCCTTGAGCGCCGACCGCACCTCGGCTTCGGTCATGCCCAGGCGCACGCCCGCGATGTCGGGCGTGAACGCCGTCTGCGCCTGCACTGCCGCCACGGTCGAACCCAGCATCAGAGCCCACAGCCCCCCGACCGCCGCCCGCCGCCGTCCCCGCTTGCTCATCCCTGGCTCCCTGATCGTCGTGGCGCGATGGTTCACGACCCCGACTCGCCCAGTCCTCACGCCAGCTTCAAGAAACCTTCAAGTCGCGACGGCACCGTATGATCGGCACGGGGAAAGCCGAAGGCTGCAAGGATGAGCGACGACATCACCGCCGAAGCGCGGCTCTATCGCTGGCGCTTCGATCACGCCGAGTTCGACGAGGCACGCCTGGAGCTGCACGTCGGCGGCCTCGCCGTCGACGTGGAGCAAAAGCCGCTGCAGGTGCTCGCCGTCCTGCTGCGCCACGCGGGCGAGGTGGTGACCAAGCGCGAGCTGTTCGACGCCGTCTGGAGCGGCCGCGTCACCGTCGACCACGTGCTGGCCACCGCCGTCAGCAAGCTGCGCAAGGCGCTGGGCGACAACGGCGAGGCGCTCATCAGCACGCTGCCGCGCGTCGGCTATCGCCTGGAAGGCCGCGTCGAGCGCGTCGCCGTCGGCCGTCGCCACGCCAGCGCCCTGCAGCTGGCGGCCGGCCAGCCGGTGCCGGGCCGCGAACACTTTCTGCTCGAACGCCAGTTGGGCGCTTCGAAAGCCAACGAGGTCTGGTTCGCGCAGCAGCCCAAGACGCGCGAACCGCGCGTGTTCAAGTTCAGCGCCGACGGCACGCGCCTGGCGGCGCTCAAGCGCGAGGCGACGCTGTCGCGCGTGCTGCACGAGCACTACGCGGGCGGTGCCTTCGTGCGCGTGCTCGACTGGAATTTCGAGACCGCGCCGTTCTTTCTCGAGTGCGAATACGGCGGCCTCGACCTGCTGGCCTGGTCGGCCGCCAACCCCGGTTTCGCCGGCTGGCCGCAGCCGCGCCGGATCGAGCTGTTCCTGCGCATCGCCGACGCGGTGGCCGAGGCGCACGGCGTCGGCATCCTGCACAAGGACCTCAAGCCCGCCAACGTGCTGATCGCCGAGGAAGCCGAGGGTGCGCGCATCCGCCTCACCGATTTCGGCAGCAGCCGCCTGCTCGAGCCCGAGCGCCTGGCCGAGCTGGGCATCACCGAGCTCGGGCTCACCGTCACCCAGAACCTTTCCGGCGACTCCAGCAGCGGCACGCCGCTATACCTGGCGCCAGAGCTCATCGCCGGCGAGGCGCCCACAGTGCGCAGCGACGTCTACGCGCTGGGCGTGCTGCTGTACCAGTTCGCCGTGGGCGATCTGCGCAGGCCCATCGCGCCGGGCTGGGAGCACGACATCGACGACGCACTGCTGCGCCAGGACATCGCGCGCGCCACCGACGGCCATCCGGCAAGGCGGCTCAGCAGCGCGGCCGAACTGGCCGAGCGCCTGCGCGGCCTCGAGGCTCGCCACGCCGAGCACGAGCGCCAGCGCATCGAGGCCGCGAGGGCGCAGGAACTGCAGCGGCGACTGGAACGCGATCGCGCGCGCCGGCCCTGGCTGATCGCGCTGGCCGCCAGCCTCGTCGCCGGCCTGGGCCTGAGCCTGTGGCTCTACGCCAGCGCCGAGCGCGAACGCCGCCACGCGGTGCAGGAGGCCGCGCGCGCCGAAGCCATCGCGGATTTCCTCAACGACGACATACTCGGCGGTGCATCGCCCGGCAAGGCCGGCTTCGAGAAGAACCCGAGCATTCGCGATCTGCTCGATACCGCCGCGAGCCAGCTGGGCACGCGCTTCGCCGACTCGCCGTCGACGCGCGGCGCGGTGCTGGCGGCGCTGGGGCGGGCCTACTTCAATGTCGGGGCACGCGATCGCGGCGCCCCGTATTTTCGCGAGGCCGCGCAATTGCAGGCGCAGGCCTTTGGCGAGGACGACGCGCGCACGCTGCAGACGCGCTATCGCCTCGTGCGCAGCCTGGCCTTCGCCGCCACCGCCGAAGCCTTCACCGAGGCCGAAGCGCTGATCGACGCCACCGACGCCGCCGCGGCCGGGCGCATCGCCACACCCACGCCTCTGGCGCTGCAGGCCGCGCTGGCGCGCGCCGACTATCACTTCCAGCGCCTGCAGATCGAACCGGCGCTACAGGCCCTGCGCCGCGCCGAGTCGGTGCAGCCGCAGGTGGCGCCCGACGATGCCTATGAGGCGTTTCGCATCCGCTACATGATCGCCGACGGCCTGCTGCGCCTGGGCCGGCTGGCCGAAGGCGAGGCACAGGCGCGCGCCCTGCTCGACGGCCCGCTGGCCGCGGCGCCCGGCGTCGGCGTGGTGATGCGCGCCAACCTGCAGGTGATCCTGGCGCGCGCGCTGCGCGGGCTCGCCCGCTACGACGAGGCCCTGGTCCATGCCCAGGACGCCGCCAGTGCCGTCGAGGACTCCGCCGGCGCCGATGCCTACGCCGCCATCCTGGCCTCGTCGACCATCGCCAGCATCCATGCGATGGCCGGCCGCTGCGATCTGGCGCTGCCGGTGCAGCGCTCGGTCTACGAGCGCTCGCGCAAGCGCAACGGCGACGCCGCCAAGAGCACGCTCTACGAGCTCGGCAACCTGGGCTTCAAGGAGTACGAGTGCGGCAGCCGCGAAACCGGGCTGCGGCAGGTGGCCGACGTGGAGCACGGCCTGCGCGAGCAGTTCGGCGCGCAGGACCCCGGGGCTCAGAGCTTTCGCTACTTTCTGGTCAAGGCCCACACCGAAGCCGGCGACTACGAAGCGGCGCTGGCCCTGCTCGAAGGCCTGGACGCCGGCATTCTGGCCGCGGCCGAATCCTCGCCGGGCTGGGAGCACCGGCTGGCCGCGACGCGCGGCCTGATCCTGGTCCGCAGCGGCCACGGCGCCGAAGGCCGCGCCCTGCTGGCGCCGGCAGTACAGGCACTGGCCGAGATCGATGCGGACGACGACGCCCTGGCCGAGTGGCGGCAGGCGCTGGCAGGCGAGGCATCGGGCATCTAGGGCCAGCGCATGTCGTTTCGGCCATCGCGCCCGGATTCGCCCGCCGCGAACGGCCTTCAGACAGAAGCGGAGCCGTTCTCGTCACGGCCCTTGTCGAACCAGCGCAGCTGGTCACGCAGCCTCACCACGCTGCCGACGATGGTCAGCGCCGGCCCCTGCACCGCGGCCTGCTGCACCTGCGCCGGCAGTTCGCCCAGGGTCGCCGCGATCACGCGCTGGTTCGCCGACGTGCCCTGCTCCACCACGGCGGCCGGCCAGTCGGCCGGCAGGCCGTGATCGATCAGCGCCTGGCACAGCTCGGGCAGCGAGTTGAGGCCCATGTAGATGACCACGGTCTGGCCGGGCCGCGCGAGCGCGTCCCAGTGCAGGTCCAGCTTGCCGTCGGCGCGCTGGTGGCCGGTCACGAAGACGCAACTCTGCGCATGGTCGCGATGCGTCAGCGGAATACCGGCGTAGGCCGCGCAGCCGTTGGCGGCGGTAATGCCGGGCACCACCTGAAAGGCGATGCCGGCCGCCGCCAGCTCCTGAATCTCTTCGCCACCGCGACCGAACACGAAGGGATCGCCGCCCTTGAG
>JALRLM010000536.1 GCA_023254435.1 Hydrocarboniphaga sp. | reverse complement strand
GGATACAAGCACGCCTTCGATGCCGCGCCGGGCAAGACCAGCAGCCGGCTGGTGCGAGCGGCACCCGAGCAGGCTCAGCAGGTGGTGCTCGAAACCCTGGTCAAAAGCGGCTTCACCATCGGCCAGGTAGCGCCGGGCTCGGTCACGGCGACGCGCTCCATCGCCGACAAGCGAAAAGACGAGATCACCTATCGGGTGACGGCGACGGCGCTGGTTTCGGCGCTCACGCCCGACAGCGCCACGGTCACGCTTGCCGCAAACCAGAAAACCATGCGCTTCGAACCCCGCGGCTGGGTGATTCTGTCCGACACCAACATCGAAGACGTGGAGTTCTTCGACAAGTTCTTCCGCGAAGTCGAATTCGGGGTATCGCGGCTGCCCGCCGCGCCGGTGGCCAGCCCGCGCGCCGCCCTCCCCGCCGCCCGGCCACCAACATCTTCCGCACCGGCGATCGGCGCAGCGGCCACAGCCGCTACGGCGCCGGAGCCAGCGTCGGAGCCGGCACCATCCGCTGTCCAGGCACCCGCCGCCGCAAGCAGTGACGCGCAGCCAGTGGCGTCGGCCGCGCCGACCATCTCTGCCAACCCGGCGCCTGCGGTGGCGCCGGCCGCCGTGGTTCCTTCCGGCGGTGTGCTGTCTCAGTTGGGCGAGGCCGCGGCAGGCATCGGCAGTTCGGTCATCGAGGCTGGTGGCAGTGTGGCCGGCGAAACCCTGAAGCTGGCCGCGCCCGCCGCTTCGGCGTCCGCCGCGGCCGAGACTTCGGCTATCGCCGCCGGCGTGGGCGTCGGAGTCGGCGCGGCTGCAGCGGCGGCTCAGTTCACCAGCCCGGCATTGAAATCACTGTCACCCGATGACGAGCCCGCGACAGAACCAGGCCGGTCCTCGACCACGAATCTCGCCCAAGACGAGTCCGCCACCACGCCCATCGACGCCAGCAGCATGGAGGCCAGCAGCCAAGAAGCGGGCTTGGCCGACGGCGCAGGCAGCGATCTGGCCGACAAGGCGGTGGACGCCGTTGGACGCGCAGCGGTATCGATGGGCCTGCAAAAAGCTGCAAAGGCGATGCCTCTGCCCTTGCTCAGCGACGAGGACGAAGACAGCCAGATCGCGGCCGACGCTCCCGCAGGCGTGCCGGCGCCGTAATCGAATCGGCGATGTCGCGGCCGGCCGGTGGTCGGCATCACCGGCCGGTAACCACCCCGGTGCGCTATAGCGAACCGAGCTTGCGCAGCTCGCGCACGGCCACCGCCAGCGACTGGAAGTCGGCGCCTCCGCTGGCTTGCAGCTCCACCAGGCGATTGAGCGCGAAGCGGATCGGCCGCTCGTGCGCGGCGATCCAGGCGTCGATGCGCGCGTCGACGCTATCGCCGCTCTGACGCAGAATCTGCCCGGCCAGCTTTCGATGCAGCTGGTAGGTGTCGTCGCGCAGGTTGTTGCGCGCGAGCAGCTGCCAGTGATTCGCCGCCTTCAGCGCCACGATGGACAGGTGCAGCCAGGGCATGCGCAGACGCTCGCCGACCTGGAAGTACACCGTCGCCGCCTCGCCCAGGCTCACGCCGGCTTCGCTGGCCAGGTCGGCGATGTCGAGCGCACTGCCGAGCACGCGCGCGTTGGCCAGCGAGCGCGCCAGAGGCTCGTCGATGCCGTCGGCGACTTCGGCGGCCACCGCCTTGTCCCACTCCTCACGATAGGCCGGCGACAGCGGCTCGGGCAGGCTGCGGTCGAGTTCGGCCTCGGCTTCGCGGTAGCGCTGCACGAGTTCGCCCACGCCGGCGCGTTCCACCAGCCGCGAGCGCACGAGCACGGTCGTGGCATGGCGCAGCAGGCCCGACACGCGCTGCATGAGCCGGTACTGCACGGCCGTGGGTACGCGATTGTCGAGCGCCTCGATACGCTGCCAGTAGTCGTCGCCGTTGAAGATTTCGTGCACGGCCGCGTAGGCCTTGAGCACCATCGCCGATTCCACGCCGTGATCGGCCGCCATCGCGTGCGCGAACGACACGCCCATGCGATTGACCACGGCGTTGGACAGGATGGTGCCGATGATTTCGCGCTTGAGGCGATGATGCGTCAGCGCGTCGCGATAACGCTCCACCAGTAGTCTGGGGAAGTTGGCCAGCAGATCGCGCTCGAAAAACGGATCGTCGGGCATGTCGGAGCGCAGCGTCGCGTCGAACAGCGAAATCTTGGAATAGGCCACCAGCACCGCGAGTTCGGGGCGCGTGAGGCCGCGGCCTTCGCTGCGACGCTCCTTGAGCGTCTCCTCGTCGGGCAGCGCCTCCAGCGCACGATTGAGCAGGCCGTCGCGCTCGAGCAGGCGCATGAGGCCGACGTGCTCGTCCAGATGCAGGGCGGCATCGCGCTCCATCAGGCTGATGCCGGCCGACTGCACGTAGTTGTCGCGCAGCACGAAGCGCCCGACATCGTCGGTCATCGAGGCCAGCAGCGGATCGCGCTGCTCGCGCGTGAGCTGGCCTTCGAGCATCAGCCGGTTCAGCGGGATCTTGATGTTGACCTCGCGATCCGAGCAGTGCACGCCGCCGGCGTTGTCGATGGCGTCGGTGTTGATGCGACCACCGCCCAGCGCGTATTCGATGCGGCCCTGCTGCGTGCAGCCCAGGTTGCCGCCCTCGCCCACTACGCGCGCGCGCAGGTCGCGGCCGTTGACGCGAATGGCGTCGTTGGCGCGATCGCGCACCTCCACGTGACTCTGGTGCTGCGCCTTCACATAGGTGCCGATGCCGCCGTTCCACAGCAGGTCGACGGGCGCCTTGAGTATGGCGTTGATGAGCTCGGCCGGCGTCCACGAGGCCCGCTCGACACCCAGCGCCGCCTGCGCCTGCGGCGACAGCTTGATCTGCTTGGCCGAACGCGGATACACGCCGCCGCCTTCGGAGATCAGGCTGGCGTCGTAGTCGGCCCAGGAGCTGCGCGGCAGCGCGAACATGCGCGCGCGCTCGTCGAAGCTTTTCTCCTCGTCGGGATTCGGATCGATGAAGACGTGGCGATGATCGAAGGCCGCCAGCAGGCGAATCCGGCGCGACAGCAGCATGCCGTTGCCGAACACGTCGCCCGACATGTCGCCGATGCCCACGACCGAGAACGGCTCGTTCTGGATGTCCGTTCCGAGTTCGCGGAAGTGGCGCTTCACGCTCTCCCACGCGCCCTTGGCGGTGATGCCCATCTTCTTGTGGTCGTAGCCGACGCTGCCGCCCGAGGCGAAGGCGTCGCCGAGCCAGAAGTTGTATTCGGCCGAGATGCCGTTGGCGATGTCCGAGAAGCTCGCCGTGCCCTTGTCGGCGGCCACGACCAGATAGGGATCATCCTCGTCCACGCGCACCACCTCGCGCGGCGCGGCGATGCCGTCGCCGACGCGGTTGTCGGTGATGTCGAGCAGGCCGCGCAGAAAGGTCTTGTAGCACTCGATGCCCTGCGCCATCCAGGCTTCGCGATTGCTCGCATCGACGGGCCGCTTGACCACGAAGCCGCCCTTGGCGCCCACCGGCACGATGACGGCGTTCTTGACCATCTGCGCCTTCATGAGGCCCAGCACCTCGGTTCGGAAGTCCTCGCGACGATCGCTCCAGCGCAGGCCGCCACGCGCCACCCGTCCGCCGCGCAGATGCACGCCTTCGACCTCGGGCGAGTAGACCCAGATCTCGAACAACGGACGCGGCAGCGGCAGCTCCGGAATCTGCGCGGGATCGAGCTTGATGCTGATGTAGGGCTTGGCCGAACCGTCGGCCGCCGACTGGTAGAAGTTGGTGCGCAGGCCCGCGCGCACCACCGACAGCATGGCGTGCAGCACGCGATCGGCGTCGAGGCTGGTGACCTGATCGAGCGCGGTTTCGATCTCCTGCACCAGATGCTGCTCGTCGGCACCACGCTGATCGGCCACCAGGCGTGGATCGAAGCGCGTCTCGAACAGGCGCACCAGCAGCCGCGCGATGGCCGCGTTCGCGGCGATCAGTTGCTCGATGTCGGAGCGGCCATACGGCAGGCCGATCTGGTTGACGTACTTGGCCAGCGCCCGTACGCAGGCGACCTGGCGAAAATCCAGGCCCGAGGCCAGCACCAGGCGATTCAGGCCATCGTTCTCGGTCTCGCCCGAGAACACGCTCTGCAGCGCACGTTCGAAGTGCGATTTCTGCATCGCCGCCGACAGCGCCGAAGCCGGTGCCTCGATGACGAATTCCTGTATCCACAGCGGTGACACGCCCTTGGGCTTGACCTCGGTCGGGTCCTGGCGAATCACCCGCAGGCCGAAGTTCTCCAGCGTGGGCAGCACGTCCGACAGCGCCAGCGAACTCTGCAGCGCATACAGCTTGAGCCGCGTCGCGCTGCTGGAATCGCCATCGAAGATCAGGCGCGGCAGCAGCGGCTGCGCATCACCGACGCGCAGCAGGTATTCGACGTCGGCCTCGGCGTCCTCGGGCGAAACCGTGTCGGTGTAGGCCAGCGGAAAGGCGTCGGCGTAGGCGGCGAAGGCATCGCGGCCACCATCGCCCTGGTGCTTGGCGATGGCCTCGCGCAGCTGCTCGCGCCAGGAGCGCGTGGCGGCGATGAGCTTCTGCTCGATCTCCTCGGCCGACAGCGCCACCTGCGTGCCGGGCGGCGTGCGCACGATGTAGCGGATGCGCGATTGCGCGCCGCGCAGGGCATCGACATGACGATCCAGCGACAGGCCGCCGAAGATCTTCATGAGTTCGGCGCCGATGCGATCGCGCAACTCGCGCGAGTAGCGGTCGCGCGGCAGGTAGATCATGCAGGAGTAGAAACGGCCGTAACGATCGCGACGCAGGAACAGCTTGAGCTGATGGCGATCGCGCAACGCGCGGATGCCCATCACGGTGCGGAACAGCTCCTGCTCGCTGCTCTGGAACAGCTCGTCGCGCGGCAGCAGATGGATGATCTCGCGCAGCAGCTTGCCGCTGTGCGTGTCCTCGCCGATGCGCGAGCGCCGCATCACGTAGTCGGCCTTGCGGCGGATCAGCGGGATGGTGCGCGGACGATCGATATAGACGTCGGAGGCGAACAGGCCGACGAAGCGGCAGGTACCCGCCACGCTGCCGTCGGGGCGATACTGCTTGACCGAGATCACGTCCATGTAATCGGCCAGGTGGATCAGGGTCTTGCGATTGGCGCGCGTGACCACGATCAGTCGCGGCGAATCGGCGTACTTGTCGAGTTCGGCCTTGGGCGCAATCAGCGCGGCCACGTCGTCGTAGCGCTGGCCCTTGCGCGACAGGCCCAGCGCGGTGTCCTCGATGTGGATCAGCTGGCTCTTGCCGTCGGCGGCCGGCGCCTGCCGGGTTTCGGCATAGCCCAGGAAGGTGAAATGACCATCGGCCAGCCAGTGCAGGAAGGCGCGGCCTTCGGCGAATTCGTCGGGGTCGGCGCCGGCCGGAACCGACTCCAGCCCACCGGCCAGCGACAGCGCGCGCTCGCGCATGGCCTGGGCGTCGTCGATGGCCCCGCGCAGGTCGGTCAGCGAATCGCGCAGGCTGCGCTCCAGCGCGGCGTAGGCCTCGGCATTCGGCAGCGGCTCGAATTCCATGTGAATCCACGATTCCAGCCGCGACTCGGCGCTGGCGCCGACGCTCAGCACCGCGCCCTGCGCATCGCGCACCAGTGGCAGGATCGGGTGCACGCCCCAGTCGATGGAGACCCCGGCCTCGCGAATCGCGATGCCGACGGTGTCGACCAGATAGGGCATGTCATCGATGCAGGTCTCGACCACGGCCATCTGCGCGCCGGCGGCCGGCGGCAGCACGCGCAGGCGGATTTCGCCGGGCTGGCGCGGCTGCGCCCAGGCCCATTGCCGCAGCGCGATATCGATCAGCTCCTCGGGCGCGCGCGCATTCAGCGCGTCGAGCGACGAGGTGTCGTAGAAGGCGCGCAGCAGGCCTTCGGTCTGACGCCGCTGGCCGAAATCGTCACGCAGCTGCGAGCGCGATTCCAGCTGCGCCAGCAACTGCTCCTGCTCCTTGCCCGAGTCCTGCACCAGCTCCGGAATCTCGGTCCTGAGGTCGTTCATCGTGTGTCCTCCGCGGGGGCGACGCGCGAGGCCGCGCGCCGGCGGTTGTTGTTGTCGTGCGCGCATCTTAGAGACTCAATACGACGCTGGCCTGACTGGTTTTACCCAGACCGTGGTCGATCTTGCCCACAGCCGGCCACCCCGCCGCTGTCGGCGCAGGCCGGAGCGGTGTCTATAATCGGCGCTGGTTCCCCCGCGCCCCATCGAATGCCCATGACCCCCGCATCCGCAGCGAACGACGCAGCGTATCGAGCGCCCCGGCGCCTGCATCAGCAAGGCAACGTGGCCCTGGGGCGGCTGATCTTCTGGGGGCTGCTCGTGGTCTGGGGCTATGCCAGCTGGCATCTGGCCGAGCCGATCGCCTTCCACATGCGTGAGCGCATCAACGACCTCACCGTGGTGCCGGGCGCCGGCATCATCCAGCGCGACGCCGAGGGCGTGTTCTATCACGTCAACATGGCCGGCAAGGCGCGCCCGATCTTCCCCGAGCTGGGTCCGCCCAACTACCAGGAAGCCTGCTACGACTGCCAGCTGGTGACCGGCGAGCAGCTGTCGCAGACCAACGATTTCTGCATCACCGGCATACCCGAGTCGCTGCCCAAGCTCGACTTCGAGATTCCCTGCCGAACCTGGGCCCCGCAGGGCACCAGCCGCCGCGTGGTCGCCTTCGGCCTGTTCGTGGCCCCGCTGCTGGCCTTCTACCTGCTCAAGAACCTGCTGACGCGCCGCGCGGCCGCCGCCGTCCACTAAAATAGACCCCACGGGCGCCGCGGACGGCTCGAGCCGCCGCGGCGCCCTTTCTTTTTTCACGGCCGTGAACGGCCCTGGCCCGAATGGAGTTCGGCTTGCGCCCGTCTGCTTCGCCCGATCGCCGATGAAGTCCGCCTCTCCGGCTTCGTCCGCCCACACCCCGCTGATGCAGCAGTACTTCGCCATCAAGGCGGGGCACCCCGACACGCTCGTGCTGTTCCGCATGGGCGACTTCTACGAGCTGTTCTACGACGACGCGCGCAAGGCCGCGCGCCTGCTCAACATCACGCTGACGCAGCGCGGCGAATCGGCCGGTGCGCCGGTGATCATGGCCGGCGTGCCGGCGCATGCGCTGGAGCAGTGGGGGCTGGGGGTGTCGCCCGATTCGATTCGACCACCGCCGGTGTCCGCGACTCGGGGGTGGTCGGGGTCCCATTTGGGGTTCCAGCACCCGGTTTGATTTGGGCCCATGCGCTCACGCTGAGCGCCATGGCAAGCACAACCAATTTTTTCATAAGTAAAGGTCTATCGATTTCTTGGAAAGCTCGGTATGTAGGGCCAAGAATAATAATGGCGCCCGTCCAACACAGCGGGAGGCCATGTGAGGGTCATTAGGGATTTGAACTAGTCGGATTTCCGAAGTATAAACGCTTCCCTCAGGGCAAATCAGCACCTTCGGCGAGTGGATCCCAAAAGTGCCGGGCAAAATCCTGCACCTGGTCGTCGATGACGATGAC
>JALRLM010000422.1 GCA_023254435.1 Hydrocarboniphaga sp. | reverse complement strand
GCCTTCCTGGGCCATCGCGGCGATCGGCGCCATGGCGGCCAGCGCGAGCGCGCTGGTCAGCATCTGGCGACGACCGGCGTCGGCGACGCCGGCGTGTCCGGCTGGCTCGGATTCGTAACGACAGGCGCAGGCATGTTGTTCGTTCGGCTTGCTCATCTTGATCAACTCTCGACTCAGGGGGTTTGCAGATAGACGATGTGGGTTTCGGTGAACTCCAGCAGGCCGTGCTTGCCGTCGGCACCCCCGATGCCCGACTTGCGACGGCCTGCGTGGAAGCCCTGCATCGCTTCGAAATGCTCGCGATTCACATAGGTTTCGCCGAAGCGCAGCTCGCGCGTGGCGCGCATCACTTCGTTGATGTCGTCCGAGAAGATCGACGAGGTGAGGCCGTACTCGGAGTCGTTGGCGAGCGCGATGGCTTCGTCGAGCTCGTCCACGATCTGGATCGGCAGCACCGGCCCGAACACTTCCTTGCGCATGATCTCCATGTCGGCGCTGCAGTTGACCAGCACCGTCGGCTCGTAATGGTTGCCGGCATCGCGACCGGCGATGCGGCCGCCCGTGACCACTTCGGCACCTTCACCGCGAGCGCGGTCGACGAAGCCGGCGACCTTGGCCAGATGCGCCTTGCTGATCAGCGGTCCCATGTCGAGTTCGCGCGTCACCAGCGGATTGCCGTAGCGCGTGTTCTTCATCGCCTGCGTGAGCCTGGTTGTGAACTCATCCGCGATCTTGCGCTGCACGTAGATGCGCTCGGCGCAGTTGCAGAGCTGACCGGTGTTGGCTATGCGCGAGGCGTGCACGGCCGGCACCGCGACATCGAGGTTGGCCTTGTTGAGCACGATGACGGGCGCCTTGCCGCCAAGTTCGAGATTGACGCGCGTCAGGTTCGTCGCGGCCGCCTGCATGATGCGCGTGCCGGTCTCGACGCTGCCCGTGAACGACACCAGGTCGATGCCGGTGTGTGCCGACAGCGCACCGCCGGTGGCGCCACCGCCGAACACCAGATTGAACACGCCGGCCGGCAGGTCGGTTTCGGCGACCAGCTTGGCGAACTCGTAGGCGTTGAGCGGTGTTTCCTCGCTGGGCTTGATGACGATGGTGTTGCCCGTGACCAGCGCCGGAGCGAGCTTGCGCGCGATCAGGAAGAACGGGAAGTTCCACGGCAGGATGCCCGCGGTGACACCGATCGGCCGACGCATCAGGAAGATCGACTCGGTGGGCCGGTCGCTGGTGATCACTTCGCCTTCGAGGCGGCGTGCCCACTCCGCCATGTAGTCCATGTAGTCGGCGGTGAACGCGACTTCGACTTCGGCCAGGTCCAGCGTCTTGCCCTGTTCGCGCGTGATCAGTTCGGCGATGCGCGTCTTGTGCTCGCGGATCTTCGCCGAGATGGCACGCAGGTGATTGGCGCGCGCGATCGCGGGCAGTTTCTCCCAGGCCGGTTGCGCCTTGCGCGCCGCTGCGACGGCGGCATCGACCGTCGCGGCCGACGAATTCTCGATGTCGCCGACGACGTCCTGCGTCGCAGGGTTGGTCACTTCGATACGCGCTGCAGCCGCATCGCTGACGAAGCGGCCGTCGATGTAGTTGGCGATCTTGGATGACATCACTTTCTCCTTGGGTTGAGGATTGCCGCCGCCTTACCAGACGTAGGCGTACTTCACGTTGAAGCTGTTGTTCTGCGAGTAGTTCTCGCCCTCGAACGAGGTCGAGTAGCGGAAGGTCAGCGACTGGTTGTCGAACATGTGGAACATCAGGCCGGCACCACCATCGAAGGTGTAGGCCTTGGGCACGCCGTCGTTGGCCTTGACGCTCTGGTAGTCGACGCCGACGAAGGGCTCGAGCCACTGCAGCGCGCGATAGCCGAAGCGGTTGTTGGTGTGAAAGGCCATGCCGGGCTGCAGGCCCGTGGTGGTGTGCGTGGACTGGTAGACCACGCCGGCGTCGCCGGTCCAGCTGAGCTTGGAGCCGAACGGCATGTGCCAGAGGATGCTCGACAGGTTCTTCCAGGTCTGGTCGCTGACTTCGCTCGAACCCACCGGAATCTGCACGAAGGACTGGAAGCCCAGCGTCGAACCCTGGGTCGGGTTGTACCAGATGGCGAAGCCGGTGATGGGATCGCCGAGGCCGCCGGCGAAGCTGCGGTTGGCCGAATCGCGCACGCCGATCTCGGGCACGATCACTTCGTAGGCCAGGCCGATCCTGCGATTGAAGCTCGGCGTCCAGAAGCGCACGTACTTGGTCAGGCCGACGATCTGCTGAGTGCCCGAGCCGTCGACCTTGTTGCCGTCGCCGTCGCGCGCCTTGTCGTTGTCCTGCACGTAGGAGTACTGGACGAAAGCGTTGAACGGCTCGTAGTCGGTCGGCAGCTCGTATTCGTGCGGGCCGATGACGTCGAAGGTCGTCTGCGCCTGCGCCGGAGTGGACAACAGGGCCAGACTGCCCAGGCTCAGCGCGGCGAGGCCGGCCAGTGATTTGCGGTTGAAAAATGCCATGTGTAGCTCTCCTCTTTCTTGTTCGAATGACAGCTGTGAAACACGAATCCCCACGGTGGTCATGTCCTGGGCGGCGCTGGCTCCTGCAGATATTTGGGATTGCTTTCTTCCACCAGCGAACGCGTCGTCGCCAGCAGGTAGCGGTAGACGTTTTCGTCGAGCGCGGCGTTGGCGCCGTGCTGGCGGAGCCGCGTAGTCAGCTCGCGATTGAGCTGCTCGAGCCGAGTCGGTGAAGGCGGCGAGGGCGCATGGCCCAGCAGGTCTTCGAGCGCGGCGCATTCGCTGGCCTGCGGACTGCCTGCGCGTAGCTGTCGTGCGACGATGCCGAGCGCGTTGGCCACCATCATGGCCGCATGGCGCGAGCCCCCATCGAGTTGCGGCGTGATCTGCTGCTGCAGCGCCTGGCGTGCGATGTCGAGCAGCTCGTCGGAGCGAGGGGCGTCACGCATGCTGTTCTCCTCGGGCGTGTGCCTGGACCGCGGCGGCACTCGCCGCCGGCGGCGTCATGCGCAGAATCTCCAGCTCCAGCTCGGGCACGATGTGCCCGGTCAGTGCGAGCACCAGCGATTCGGGATCGGCGGCGTGCGCGCGGCGCGCCTGCTGCAGCGCAATCAGTGCCCAGCGCACGTGCGCCATGACTTCCCAGTAGCGCACGACCTCGTCGTCGGGCCACAGGCCGCTCACCGATGCATAGCCGCGATAGAAGTCTTCGCGCTCGCCGACGCCGCCGGCTTCGCGCGAGGGTTGGCCGAAACGCCAGCAGCGCGCGCAGAACCAGCCGATGTCCTCCATGCCATCGCCCCAGCCGGCGAACTCCCAGTCGATGATCGCGGTCAGGCGGTTGCCGTCCATCATGTAGTTGCCGGTGCGAAAGTCGCGGTGGCACAGCACGATGTCGCGCGTGGCCGGCGCGTGACGTTCCAGCCACGACAGGCCCCATTCCAGCGCCGGACGCGGCAGCGCATGCGCGTCGAGTTCGCCACGGATGCGGGCGACCAGATCGAGTGCCGGCGTCGTATCCACCGGCGCGAGAAAACCCAGGTCCTGGCGCGGCGGCCTGATGGTGTGGATGCGCGCGAGTTCGGCGCCGAGTCGCTCGGCGACGCCGCTGGGCTGCGGCGTCTCGGCCTGCTGCTTGACGATGCGATGGCCCGTGGCCATGCCGTCGACGCGGCGCATGAGAAAGAACGGCGCGCCGACGATGCGCGTGTCGGTGTCGAGCCACAGCGGTTCGGGCACGGTGACGCCGCTTTCGAAAGCCGCTTTGAGCAGTGCGAATTCCGACGCGCGACCGTGGCTCTGGCCGATGCCGCCGCGCGAGTCGCGGCGCAGCACCCAGTCGTGACGTCCCTCGTGGGCACCACCGCGAATGTCGAGTGCCAGCAGCCAGTTTTCCTGTATCGCGCCGCCGGACAGCTTCACGGGCTCGGCGATGTCGACCGTATCGGCATCGGCCTTCCAGAGAATGAAGGCACGCAGTGCGTCGAGTTGCCGCGCCGTGAAGCCGGTGCCGAGCGTCGTCATAGCGAGCTCACCAGATGGCCGCCGTCGACGGCCAGGCAGGCGCCAGTCATGTGACGTCCGGCCGGCGAGGCCAGCAGCAGCATCGGACCGTCGAGATCGCTGAGCTCGCCGAAGCGACGCGTCGGAATGCGTGCGCGCAGCTTGTCGCCCGAGGCACTGGCGAGAAAATCGCGATTGAGATCGGTGGCGACGTAGCCCGGCATCAGCGCGTTGGCGCGGATGTCGTAGCGCGCGAGTTCGAGCGCGAGGCTGCGCGTGAGCTGCAGCAGTCCGGCCTTGGATGCGCAGTAGGGCGCGACGCTGCCGGCCACGCGCTCGCCGAGGATGGACGCGACGTTGACGATGCTGCCGCCGACGCCGGCTGCGATCATCGCCTTGGCAGCCTGCTGCGCGACCAGCCAGGCGCCCTTGAGATTGGTGTCGAGCACGGCATCCCAGTCGGCTTCTCGCTGTTCGAGCACCGAGGCCGTCGTGGTCACGCCGGCGTTGTTGACGATCACTCGGGCCACCGTCGGCAACGAGGCGAAGAAATCGGCGACGCTGCTGGCATCGGTGACGTCGAGCGCGCGCGCATGCGCCGTGCGGCCGAGCTCGCCAATGCGCGCCTGCAAAGGCGCCAGGCGCTCGGTCTTGCGTGCCGCCAGCACCAGGTCGGCGCCGGCCTGCGCGAGCACCGTGGCCAGGTGCGCGCCCAGGCCGCTGGAGGCGCCCGTGACCACGGCGGTGAGGCCGTCGAGCCGGAACGACGCCATCACGCTCACGGCAGCATCTCCGACGGCGCCGTGCCCTTGAGGATCTTGCTGGCGATACTGAAGCGATGTACTTCCGACGGACCGTCGTAGATGCGGAAGCCGCGCATGTCGGCAAAGATGCGTGCGACGATGGTTTCGTGCGTCACGCCCTGGCCGCCGAGGATCTGCACCGAGCGATCGACCACGCGCCACAGCGCCTCGGACACCGCGACCTTGGCGCGACTGCTTTCGTACAGGCCCAGGTCGCCGCGATCGAGCACCCAGGCGGTGGCCCAGATCATCAGTCGCGACTGGTAGAGGTCGATGTCGTTGTCGGCGAGCGCGAAGCCCACGCCCTGGTGCTTGCCGATGATCTTGCCGAAGGTCTGGCGCTCGCGTGCATAGGCGGTCGCCACGTCGTGCGTGCGGCGCGCGGCACCGAGCCAGCGCATGCAATGGCTCAGGCGGGCCGGCGACAGGCGGAACTGTGCGTACTTGAAGCCCTCGCCGAGCTCGCCGAGGATGTTCTCCGCCGGCACGCGCAGGCGATCGAAGTCGACCACGGCGTGGCCGCCGATGAAGCAGCTGTCGAGCGTGTCCATGAGACGATCGATGCGAATGCCGGGGCGATTCATCTCGGTCAGGAACATCGTCGCGCGGCCGTCTTCGAGACGCGCGACGACGATGCCGAAGTCGGCGCCCTGCGCGCCCGTGATGAGCCACTTGCGACCACTGATGAGATAGTCGTCGCCGTCGCGAACGGCTACGGTCTGCAGCATCGACGGATCGGAGCCCGAGCCCGGCGCGGGTTCGGTCATGCAGAAGCAGGAGCGCCAGCGCGCGGTGGCCAGCGGGCGCAGCCAGGTCCGCTTCTGCTGCTCGGTGGCGATCAGTTCGAGCAGGTGCATGTTGCCTTCGTCGGGCGCGGCGATGTTGAGCGCCAGCGGGCCCAGCGGCGAGTAGCCGGCCTCCTCGAAGATCACGGCGCGCGAACGCTGGTCGAGCGCGCGGCCGCCGTACTCGGTGTTGACCTGCGGCGCCAGCACACCGGCCTCGCGTGCACGCGAGACCAGCTCCAGGCGCAGCGATTCGTCGGGGCCGTGCGTCGTGTTGCGCGAATCGCGTTCGAGCGGAATCACCTGCTCGGCGATGAAACGGCGAACCTGCTGGCGTAGCTCGGCCAGCTCGGCTGGGATTTCAAAGTTCAACGGCTGTCCTCGATATCGGAAGTGATGAAGGCGCCGCGCTCAGCGATTCACGCTGCGGGCGGGCAGCAGCAGGATCAGCAGGCTGCCCAGCGAGAGAATCGCGCCGACGACGTAGAAGCCGGCCAGCGGGCTGCCGGTGACATCTGCCGCGAGGCCGACCAGGGCAGTGCTGGTGAGGCCGGCGATGTTGCCCAGCGAGTTGACGAGCGCGATGCCGACGGCCACCGCGGTACCGCCCAGCAACGCGGTCGGCAGCGTCAGGAAGGCGGCCTGCGCCGTCGACGCGCCAGCGGCGGCGAACGTCAGCGCAGTGACCGTGAGCGGTGTGCTGGACGACGACATCGCGGCCATTGCCAGGCCGCTCGCGCAGATCAGGCAGGGCAGGATGCTGCTCCAGCGGCGTTCGCGGCGACGATCGGCGCGCGCGTTCCACCACACCATCGCGATCGCCGCGGCGCCATAGGGCACGACGGCCAGCAGGCCGACGTCGAAGGGGTTCGCCACGCCGGTGTTGCGGATCAGCGTCGGCAGCCAGAAGCTGACGATGTAGATGCCGCTGGCGATGCAGAAATAGATCAGGCCGAGCAGCCAGACCCGCAGGTCGGTCAGTGCGTCCTTCGCCTGATTTCCCTGTTCCGAACGGGGGTTTTCGTCTTCGGCCAGACGGCGTGCCAGCAGGGCTTTCTCATCGGCCGACAGCCATTTCGCATCGGCGACCCGGTTGTCCAGATAGACGATGGTGAGGACGCCCATGATGAGCGACGGAATCATCTCGACGATGAACAGCCACTGCCAGCCGGCCAGGCGACCGACGCCGGACATGGCTTCGAGTATCCATCCCGACAGCGGGCCACCAAGCACCGAGGTCATCGGGATCGCGGTCAGGAACAGCGAAGTGATGCGGCCGCGCCAGGCCGACGGATACCAGTAGGTCAGGTAGAGCAGCACACCGGGGATGAAGCCGGCTTCGGCGGCGCCGAGCAGAAAGCGCAGAACGTAGAACGAAGTCGGCGTGGTGACGAAAGCCGTCGCGCCCGACAGCAGTCCCCAGGTGATCATGATGCGCGCGATCCACCACTTCGCGCCGACGCGATGCAGCGCGAGATTGCTCGGTACTTCGAACAGCACGTAGCCGACGAAGAAGATGCCCGCGCCGAGACCATAGACCGACTCGCTGAACGACAGGTCCTCGAGCATCCTGAGCTTGGCGAAACCGACGTTGACGCGGTCCAGATACGCGGCCAGGTAGCACAGGAACAGAAACGGAACCAGTCGCAAGGTGACCTTTCGATACAGGCGACTCTCGTTGTCGCCAGTCACGTCCGATGCGTGAATGTGGGCTTCCATAAACCTCTCTCTTTTTCGCACCGCAACATCTATTCTTATTGTCGGCGTGGGTGTTTCCATCGCCGCTGTTGCATGCGTTTGAGCAACGCCCATACCAGCTCTTAGTCGATGCCGGAACCTTGATGTACAATCGACACAAGCTGCTGATTTATAGAAAACTTTACATTAGGAATCGGCTGCTGGTCCGCACGTCGAATTCCGCACGATTTCACATGTGTTTCAGGATCGTTTCAGCTCTGAATCGCAATGGTCTCTTGCCGCTCGTGAGGTTCTAGAACTCCGTCATGTCAGCGTCCGTTTCCAGTCCCCGGCTTCTGTTCATCGTCAGCCATCTCGAAGTCCGCGAGTCGCCGAGCCTGCTGGCACGAGTGGCCCGTCAGGTCGTGTCCTCGTTCGCGGGTCGGGCCGAGGTGCAGCTGATCGACCTGCCCATTTCCAAGGTGCTGCCCTACGCGTGCAGGGCCGAAATTCGCGGCGAAGCGGACGCGATCATCTGCACCGGCGCGACCGGCGCCTATCTGCGCCAGCAGCTCTCGATTCCGATCGTGCCGCTGAGCATCACCGGCGCCGACGTCATCCAGGCGCTCGAAGAAGCGTTTCGCTATTCGCGTCGTGTCGCCGTGCTGAGCACCCGCAACAACGCGCCCGATCTGGCCGCCCTGCAGCGGCTCTGCAATCTCAAGCTGACGCAGGGAAGCTATTCGACGCGCGACGAAGCCGAGCGCCTGGTCGACAAGTTCAGGGACGACGGCATCGAAGTCGTCATCGGCACCTCGATGGTGTGCGAAATGGCCCGTGAACGCGGGCTCAACGGCGTGCTGGCCATTTCCACCACGGCGATCGAGTCCGCGCTCGAAGAGGCCTTGTCGCTGCTCATGAGCGAGCGTGCCGAGGCGACGCGGCTGAACTGGATCAACGCCAGCCTGCGCCATCTGTCGGAGGGCGTCATCGCGGTGGATTCGCTGGGATCGATACAGGCGCTGAACGCGGTCGCCTCGAGCTTGCTGGGCCTGGGCAACGACGAGGCGATCACGCAGAGCATCCACGAGCTGGTGCCCGAGCTCGATGTGCGCGGCGTTCTCGATTCGGCGGTACCGGACAAGGGACGCGTGCTGACCTTGAACGGCCATTCGGTGGCGGTGCAGACCTTTCCGATCTTCGACAACGCACGACTCGTCGGTGCGGTCACGATCCTGCAGGAGTCCACCGCGGTGAGTCGCATCGAGCGGCAGCTGCGCATGAACAGTCGTCGCACGGAGTTTCGCGCCCGTTACAGCCTCGACACCATCGTGGGCTCTTCGGCGAGCATGCACAGGATCGTCAAGCTCAGTGAGATTTATGCCAGATCCGACTGTTCGATCGTGATCATCGGCGAGAGCGGCACCGGAAAAGAACTTTTCGCCCAGGGCATCCACAATGCCAGCCGACGCGCCAAGCGCGCCTTCGTCGCCTTCAACTGCGCGGCGTTTCCGGAGTCGCTGATCGAAAGCGAACTGTTCGGCTACGAGGAAGGCGCGTTCAGTGGTGCACGCAAGGGCGGTAAACCCGGTCTGTTCGAGCTCGCGCACATGGGCACGATCTTTCTCGACGAGATCGGCGACATGCCCCTGCTGCTGCAGACGCGTCTGCTGCGCGTGATCCAGGAGCGCGAGACGATCCGCCTGGGCGGGACGCAACCGGTGTCGATCGACGTGCGCATCATCGCGGCGACGCATCGCAACCTGGCCGAGCGCGTCAAGGAAGGTCTGTTCCGCGAAGATCTCTACTACCGGCTCAACGTGCTGCAGTTGAACATTCCGCCGTTGCGGGAGCGCGGTCACGATCTGTACGAGATCGCGCTGTCGGTGATCCGCGAAGTCGGCAGCCGCCACGGCCTGCACCAGACCGAGAACATTCTCGATTCGTGGATGCCGACGCTGAAAGCCCATCACTGGCCCGGCAACGTGCGCGAGCTCGAAAACGTCATCGAACGCCTGGCCCTGCATGCAGCGACCGAGAAGTCCGACGATCTGCTCGACGAGCTCTGGCCGGAACGTCATCAGCATCGCGAGCGTCCATCGAAGGACGAGGCGACGGCGTCGGATCAGCCCATATCGGAGTTCCTCGCGCGCCAGCGCCAGTCGCAACGCGAGGAGGAAGTGGAGCTGATCAAGCAGGCGATCGCGCAGGCCGGCGGCAACGTGGTCAAGGCCGCGCGTGAACTCGGTATCAGCCGTTCGACCCTGTGGCGTCGCCTGAGGCCCGACTGATGGCCTTGCTGCACATCGGCTTTCAGGTGACGAGCTGATCGAGGATGTAGGCCAGGCTCAGGAACGAGCCCGCCGTCGTCAGCAGGATCACGCGTGAAGCCATGCGCGGACTCAGTGCGTAGTGCTCGGCCAGGATGTAGGCGCCGGTGCCGGTCGGCATCGCCGCCATGAAGGTGGCCAGGGCCTTGTCGGTCGGCGACAGGCGCAGCAGCGATGCCAAACCGAAAGTCAGTAGTGGCTGGGCCGCGATCTTGAGCAGGCCCAGCAGCGCCAGATCGCGACGCGGCCGCAGATCGTCGGCCACGGAGTCCTTGCCCAGAAACAGACCCAGTGCGATCAGCGCGCAAGGCGCGGTGGCGGTGGCCAGCATGTCGATCATGCGGCCGAGCGCCTGCGGCATCGACAGTCCCGTGAGCACGAAGAGTCCCGCGAGCACGGGGCTGAACAGCATGGGATTGCGCAACAGGATGCGGGGAATGCCGCGCCACCAGGCCTGGCCGCCGCCGCGACGGCTCAGGTCGATTTCGATGACGGCGATGCCGACGGCGAACAGGATCGAAGTCGTGAAGATGGCCGCGATCAGGGTGCCGGCGGCGCCGGCCTGGCCGAACACCGTCATCGCCAGCGGCACGCCGATGAGTCCGGTGTTCGGATAGGCCGCGTAGAGTCCGTCGATGGCTTTCTGCGCCAGACTCAGCCGCTTGCCGAAGCACAGGATCGGCAACAGGAACACGGCCATGCTGCCGGCGCCGTAGGCGAGCAGGAAGCGGGCCTGCGCCTGATCCAGGCTCGGCATCTTCATGACCATCCCGAACAGCAGCGCCGGCAGCGCCAGATACATCACGAACTGATTGAGCCCGGCACCGACCGTGTCGTCGATGAAGTTCGTGCGTCGGCACGCATAGCCCAGCAGCACCAGCCCGAAGGTGGAGAGCAGAACATTCAGCACGGCGCAGCCGGCATCGGGGTCGCGCTCATCGTCGTTCTCGCCGTCGCGGCGGCGATGGCACGCCGCTCATTTTTCACCGGCGCGCCACTGGCGTTCGGCTTCGTCCCAGGCGGCCAGCGCCTGCAGATCCGGCACCCAGGCGAGGCCCGACTTGGAATCCGACGAAGCGGCATCGGGTGCGACGACGACGTCGAGCAAGGCGGGCCGGTTCGCCATGGCGCGTTCGATCGCGGCCGGCAGGTCGTCGGCGCGTTCCACGCGCTCGGCATGCATGCCGAAGGATCGTGCCATCGCCGCGTAGTCGGAGACCTGCAGCGTGGTGCCCGACACGCGGCCCCAGGTTTCGGCCTGATCGCGAACCTCGATCTGCCAGGCGCCGTTGTTCGCGACGACGATCAGCAGCGGCGCCTGGTGTCGCACCGCCGTGTCGATTTCCATCGCGTTGAAACCGAAGGCGCCATCGCCGGTGGCGACGATGGTGGTCTTGTCGGGACGAGCCAGGCTGCAGGCGACGCCGAAGGGCGTGCCCACGCCGATGCAGCCCAGCGGTCCCGGATCGAGATAGGTTCCCGCGTTCAGGGCGACGCGCGCGAAGCTCAGGAAGTCACCGCCGTCGGCGACCACGATGGCGTCCTGCGGCAGTTGCTCGCGCAGGTCGCCGAGCAGGCGATTCGGGTGAATGCGGCCCTGCGCATCGGACGGCGCCTGCCTGAGTTGCGCGGCCATGCGGCTCGACCGTTCGTGATGCTTGGCGCGCAAGTCGTGCAGCCACTGCCTGTCGCTGGCCGAGGGACGATTGCCCGCAGCCACCAGCAAATGGCGCAGTGCGACGGCGGGCGATGCGAGCACCTCGACCGCGCCTCGCCGGTTCGTGCGCAGCTCCGATGCCGTGTCGGCGATGCGAAGAAACTTCGCTTCGCCGAAGATCGCAGGCGAACCGAACGCCAGCTGGAAGTCGAGGCGGCGACCGATGGTGACGACCAGATCGGCCTGCTGCATGACGACACCGCGCATCGCCGCGACGACCGATGGATGGTTCTCCGGAACCAGGCCACGGCTTTCGCCGGTGTCGAGATAGGCGCAGCCGAGTGCATCGAGCAGCTGCACGAGCTCCGCACTCGAGCCCTTGGCGCCGCGCCCGGTGATCACGAGCGGTCGTCGTGCCGACCACAGCAGTTCAACGGCCTCGTCGATGGCGACGGGATCGGGGTAGATCAGCGGCCGGCGACGGCCGTGGACATGTTCGGCCAGCTGCAGCGCCACCGGTACCGGCGAGCGCAGCGTGTCGACCGGAAAATCGAGGTAGGTCGGGCCCGGTTCGCCGGCATCGCCGTAGGCGCGCGAGACGGCCTCGTCGAGTTCCTGCAGCACCAGCGCGGGTTCGCGGATGGTGCGCGCATAACGCGTCAGCGGCGCGACGAAAGCGACGTGATCGATGTCCTGCAGTCCGCCTCGGTTTTCCTGCGGGCGCGGCGGCGTGCCCGACAGGATCAGCACCGGCGCGCGCGAGACATGGGCGTTGGCGATGCCGGTCATGGCATTGGTGACGCCGGGGCCGGCCGTGACCAGCGCAACGCCGAGTTGTCCGGTGACTTCGGAATGCGCATGCGCCATGTAGACGGCTGCGCGCTCGTCGCGCACGTCGACGATGCGGATGCCGTGTTCGAGCAGCTGCATCCAGATCGGCATGATGTGTCCGCCGCACAGCGCGAACACGCGATCGACGCCGCGCGCTTTCAGGAATCGCGCGATCACCGCGGCAGCCGAGTTCGGCTCGGCCTGAGCATCAAACTTCATCGGGGCTCCTCCTGCTGTCGGCGATCAGGCCTTGGCCAGATCGACTTTCTTCTTGAGCTTGCGCAGATCGATGATGCCGGCCTGGTCGCGCGGATCGCCGGTCTTGCCGAAGATCCGGATCTTATGAACCTTCTGCGAGCTGGTGGTGGGCAGCTCGTTCATGAACAGGAACCAGCCCGGCGCCTTGAAGTAGGCGAGTCGTTCGCAGCACCAGTCGAGCAGTTCGCGCGCCAGCGCTTCGGAGGGCGTCACCGTGGGCTTGGTGACGATGCAGGCCATCACTTCTTCTTCGCGCAGCTCGTCGGGCACGGCAAGCACGGCGACCTGATGGATCTTGTCGTGTGCGACCAGGCAGGCTTCCACCTCGGCAGCGGCGATGTTCTCGCCCGAGCGGCGGATGATGTTCTTGCTGCGATCGACGAAGTAGAACATGCCGCTTTCGTCGCGCACGGCGACGTCGCCGGTATGGAACCAGCCGCCGCGCCAGGCTTCTTCGGTGGCCGCGTCGTTCTTGAGATAGCCCGAGAAGAATCCCTTGCGCGGCTGCGCCGCCGAATGACGGATCACCAGCTCGCCCGGCGTCATGTCGGGCAGCTCGTTACCCGCATCGTCGACGATGCGGGCCTCCAGGCCCGGCGAGGCGCGGCCGAAGGCGCGCGTGTGGATTTCGCGCGGCTCGAGATGGTCGGTGATCAGGCGCCCGGTTTCGGTCATCGCCCACATCTCGACCAGCGGAATGCCGTAGCGGGCCTCGAAGGCCGGGTGCTGGCTGGGCTCCACGCCGGCGCACAGCGCGAAGCGCACCTTGTGCTGGCGCTCGGTGGGCGCCACCGGCAGCTTCAGCAGAATGTTGGGAATCACGCCCTGGAACTGCACGGCGGTGGCTTCGGTTTCGACCAGGTCGTCCCACCAGCTGCTGGCGTGGAAGCGATCCGGAAAGATCAGGCAACCGCCCAGCAGCAGCATCGCCGGCAGCGAGATCGACAGGCAGTTGGCGTGGTGCAGCGGCAGCGGGTTGTACAGGCGCTCTTCGCCGATGCGCATCGCCAGGCGACCGCCTCGCGACAGGTACCAGCCGCCGAAGGTGTGGAAGTACTCGTTGCTGAGCACGCAGCCCTTGGGGCGTCCGGTGGTGCCCGAGGTGTAGAGCAGCGCCGCTTCGCTGCGGCCATCGGGCTTGCCCGGCAGCGCCGGGCTGTCGATGGCGGCCAGCGGCCGGGACAGATAGTCGAATTCGACCACCGCCGGCTTGCGCCCTTCGACGGCTGCCGCGGACCGCCCACGGCAAGCTCGACCGCCGGGCGCTGCCGGTGCCGGAGCGGCTGCGTGCCGAGCTCGAGGAGACCTTCGTCGCGCCCCGCGGCGCCGAGGAGGAGATCCTGGCGGGCATCTGGTCGCAGG
>JALRLM010000416.1 GCA_023254435.1 Hydrocarboniphaga sp. | reverse complement strand
GACCAGCTCGGCGCCGACGATGGCCAGCGCATAGGCCTTGGCATTGCGGTTGATGGTCGAGAACACGATATCGCCGCCGGGCTTGACCAGCGCCGCGCAGGCACCGATCACCGACGCCGGATCGGGCACGTGCTCGAGCATCTCCAGGCAGCAGACCAGATCGAATTCGCCGGCCGCCTCGGCCGCCAGCGTCTCGGCCGGAACGGCGCGATAGTCGACCTTGATGCCCGACTCCAGTCCGTGCAGGCGGCCGACTTCGAGCGAAGCCTCGGCCATGTCGATGCCCAGCGCATTCGCGCCTTTGGCAGCGAGCGCCTCGGTCAGAATGCCGGCGCCGCAGCCCACGTCGAGCACGCGCTTGCCGCGCAGGCCACCGGCGACGCGCTCGATGTAGCGCACGCGCGCGGGGTTGATGTGATGCAGGGCGGCCATCTCGCCGCGCGGGTCCCACCAGCGCGAGGCCAGCGCGGAAAAGCGGCGGATTTCGCCTTCGTCGACGTTGCTCATGGGCGCATTGTAGGGCGGGTCGAGACTTGCCGGTTCGGGGCAGGATTCGGGTTGGGCGCGGGGATGCAGCGGCAAAGCAGCGCCCGTGCTACGGACGGATCCTGCGCCGCCACTCGCCGGCCTTGGCCAGCAGTTCGTCCTCTACCAGCGTCTGCAGCCGGCCTTCGGCCAGCAAGGCGCGGCCCGCGACGTAGACGTAGTCGACCTGCCGGCTGTTGACCGCGTAGACCAGGTGCGACAGCACGTTGTAGAGCGGCTGCGTGTTGACGCCCGACAGGTCGATGGCGATGAAGTCGGCCGCCTTGCCGGGCGCCAGCGAGCCGATGCGCTCATCCCAGCCCAGCGCACGTGCGCCGCCCAGCGTCGCCATTTCGAGTGCGCTGGCGGCGGGTAGGGCCTGCGCATCGCCGGCCACGGCCTTGGCCAGCAGGCTGGCCGTACGCAGTTCGCCGAACAGGTCGAGATCGTTGTTGCTGGCCGCGCCGTCGGTGCCGATGCCGACGTTGGCGCCGGCCTGCAGCAGCTGGTGCACGGGGCAAAAGCCGCTGGCGAGCTTGAGATTGGATTCGGGGCAGTGCGCGATGTGCACCTTGTACTGACCGGCTTCGGCGATCTCCTCGTCGGTGAGCTGGGTCATGTGCACGGCGATCAGGTCGGGGCCCAGCAGGTCCAGCTCCTTGAGCCGCTGCCAGGGCCGCTTGCCGGTCTGCGCCACGGCCTGCTCGACCTCGAACGCGGTCTCGTGCACATGCATGTGGATGCCGATGCCGAGTTCGGTGGCGTACTGGCGGATCTGCCGCAGCGGCTCGTCCGACACCGTGTACGGCGCATGCGGCGCGAACACCGTTTTGATCAGCGGCTGGCTGCGCAGCGAGTCGTGCAGTTCCAGGCCCTTGTGGATGTACTGGCCGGGCTGTGCCCAGGCGGTCGGGAAGTCGATGACGATGAGCCCCACGGCACTGCGCATGCCGGCGGCGATCGCCGCGCTGGCCGTGGCCTCGGGGAAGAAATACATGTCTGAAAAGCAGGTCTGGCCGGCGCGGATCATCTCGGCCATCGCCAGGCGCACGCCGTCCTCGCAGAAGGCGTGGCTCATGAACTGGCCTTCGGTCGGCCAGATGTGGTTCTGCAACCAGTCCATGAGCGGCAGATCGTCGGCCAGTCCGCGCATCAGGCTCATGGCCGAATGCGTGTGCAGGTTGACCAGGCCCGGCATCACCGCGTGATCGGGCAGGTCGAGCATCTGCCGCGCGTCGAAGCGTGCGCGGGCCTCGTCGGCCGGCAGCACGGCGACGATGCAACCGTCCTCCACCGCCAGCGCGTGGTTCTGCAGCACCACGCCGGCCGGTTCGATGGGCACCAGATGCCCGGGAAAAACGAGAAGATCGACGGTTTCGCGTGGCTGCTGCATGAGCTTCATCAGGCCGGGGTTAGAATGCGGTCGATTCTACCGGCAAGCCGCCGGACACAAGGTCAAAGACATGAGTGGCAGTTCGAGCAAAGGCATTCACCCCATCGTCTGGGCCGATGGTCATCTGCGCCTGCTCGATCAGCGCGTGCTGCCGCACGAAGAACGCTGGGTCGAATGCCACAACGCCCTGCACGTCGCCGAAGCCATTCACGGCATGGCCGTGCGCGGCGCGCCGGCCATCGGCATCGCGGCGGCCTATGGCCTGGTGCTCGACGCGCTGGCCGGTCGCGATTACGACGCGGCCGAACTCGTGCTCATGGAATCGCGGCCCACGGCCGTGAACCTGCGCTGGGCGCTCGCCCGCATGCGCGCCGTGCACAGCCTGGGCTACGACGCCAGGCGCCTGCTGGCCGAGGCGCAGCTGATCCATGCGGAAGATCTGGCGCAGAACCTCGAAATGGCGCGCCTGGGTGCGGCCCTGCTGCCACTCAATGCGCAAGTGATCACGCACTGCAATACCGGCGCGCTGGCCACCGGCGGCCACGGCACCGCGCTGGGCGTGATCCGCAGTGCCTACGCCGAAGGCCGCATCGCGCAGGTCTACAACACCGAGACGCGGCCCTGGCTGCAGGGCGCTCGCCTGACCGCCTGGGAGCTGCAGCGCGAGAACATTCCCGACAAGCTCATCGCCGACGGCGCCGCCGCGCATCTGATGGCGAGCGAGAAGATCGACTGGGTCATCGTCGGCGCCGACCGCATCGCGGTGAACGGCGACACCGCCAACAAGATCGGCACCTATGCGCTGGCGGTCGCGGCGCGCCATCACGGGGTGAAGTTCATGGTGGTGGCGCCCAGCGGCACCTTCGATCTCAAGTGCCCGAACGGGGCGGCCATTCCGATCGAGCAGCGGCCGGCCCACGAGCTCACCGAACTGCGTGGCTCGGTCATCGCGCCGGTCGACATGGATGCCTGGAATCCGGTGTTCGACGTCACCCCGGCTTCGCTGATCGACGCCATCGTCTGCGAAAGCGGCGTGATCCTGAACCCCGACGAGCAGAAGATCCGCGCGCTGCTGGGCTGAGCGCCCGGCGACTGCAGCGGCGTCCTTACTGCCGGCCGGGTCTGCTGTACGGGTTGTAGTTGCGCGGCAGAGCCTCGCGCACTTCGGCACGGCGCGCGGCCAGGCGGGCGCGATCCTCGGGTGACAGGCTGTCGAAGCGCAGGCCGGCGTCGAGTTGGGCCAGCGCACCGCCGTAATCGCCGCGGTAGTAGAGATAGTTGGCCATCTCGTAGCTGGCCGCGCCGCGATCGCCGGCCTCGTTGGCGGCCATCGCCAGGATGCGATAGGTCTCCAGCCGCGTGCCGAAGGCCTGCTCCGACGACAGCAGCAGTGCGCGCGCTTCGGCGGGCTTGCCGGATTCGACCAGGGCCGAGCCGTACTTGAGCAGGGCCGGTGAATAGCGCGGATACAGCTCCTGGGTCTTCTTGTAGAGCGCCAGCGCCTCGGCCGGCTGGCGACCATGGAACTTGAGGTCGGCCATCAGCAGGCTCAGGTTGGGCTGGCGCGGATTGGAGTCGAGCAGTGGCTGCAGGATCTCCATACCGCCCTTGAAGTCGCCGGCCTGCAGCATCGACAGCGCCAGGCCGTAGCGATTGCCCGGCGTGTCGTGGCCGGCCTTGAGCTCGGCGGCATACAGATCGATGCCTTCGGCCGGGCGCGAGAACGTGAGCACCCGCGCTCGCGCGCGCATGAGCTCGTACTCGTACGAGTTCTGCACCGGATGCGCCTTCTTCATCGCTGCGGCGCGCGCGCGCGCCTCCGAAATACGCACGGTGTTGACCGGGTGCGTGCGCAGGATGTCGGGCACGCCGGTGCCATAGAGGCGTGACTGCTGCTCCAGGCGCTGGAAGAAGCTGGCCATGCCTTCGGGGTCGAAGCCGGCGTCGGCCATGGTCTGGATGCCGATGCGGTCGGCTTCGAGTTCGCCCGCGCGCGTGAAGCTCACCTGCTTCTGGTACATCGAGCTCTGGCCTACGGCCAGCGCGGCCAGGATCACGTCGGGGTTGGCCGATCCCGCGATGATGGCCGCGAGCACCGCCGCCCAGGTGGCGAACGTGCCGACGCCGCCTTGCTCGGCCTGCGAGCGCGCGAGGTGGCGCTGGGTGACGTGCG
>JALRLM010000413.1 GCA_023254435.1 Hydrocarboniphaga sp. | reverse complement strand
GTGTATTTATGTAACACGTCGCTCAGGTACTTGTTTGTTACTCTCGAGCACTGGAAGGTGCCTCTCCTCATCTTTCCAACCAAATTCGCACATTTTTCTGAATCCCAACGCTTCGCAGGATTACACCGCGCTGAACTTCATCCTCGTGATCGGCTCGATCACGGCGCTGTTCATGGGCTTCCTGGGCATCATCCAGAACGACATCAAGCGCGTGATCGCCTACTCGACGCTGTCGCAGCTGGGCTACATGACGGTGGCGCTGGGCGCCTCGGCCTACTCGGTCGCGGTGTTCCACCTGATGACGCACGCCTTCTTCAAGGCGCTGCTGTTCCTGTCCTCGGGCTCGGTGATCCTGGCCATGCACCACGAGCAGGAAATCTTTCGCATGGGCAACCTGCGCAAGCACATTCCGTTCGTGTACTGGTGCATGCTCATCGGCACGCTGGCGCTGTGCGCCTTCCCGTTCACCTCGGGTTTCTACTCCAAGGACGAGATCCTGCACGAGGCCTATCTGGCCGGGCATTACGATCTCTGGATCGCGGGTCTGTTCGGTGCTTTCCTCACCGGCGTCTACAGCTTCCGCCTGATCTTCATCGTGTTCTTCGGCCCCGAGCGCTGGCGCCAGGCGGCGCACCATGCGCACGGCCATGACGCTCACGACGACCACGCCCATCACGGCCTCGGCCCGAAGGACGAGCCGCACGGCGCGAAGACGCTCGATCACCATCTGCCGCTGGCGGTGTTGCTGATCTTCTCGATCCTCGGTGGCTTCATCCACCTGCCGCTCGACACCGTGCTGCCGGCCGCAGAGCACGCCGACCACGGTCCGGCCTGGATCGCCTATCTGCCGATTCCGGTGTCGTTCGCGGGCATCTTCGTGTCCTGGCTGCTGTTCGTGCAGGCGCCGCAGATTCCGGCTGCGCTCAAGAGCGGTGCCGCCACGGCCTGGCTCGGCAAGCTGTGGAAGAACGCCTGGGGCTTCGACTGGCTGTACAACGTGATTTTCGAGCGTCCGTTCGTGTGGGCGGCGCGCGTCAACCGCAACGATTTCATCGACCAGCTGATCGGCCTGATTCCGGCCAGCCTGCGCGGCGCGAGCACGGTGGCCACGACCACGCAGACCGGCGGTCTGCGCTGGTACGCGGCGGTCGCCGGTGCGGGCGTGTGCGTGCTGATCGCTGTCGTCGCCCTGCATTGAGACCGACCCGATGATTCTTGCCTGGCTGATCCTCATTCCCTTCATCGGCGGCCTGCTGAGCTGGCAGGGCGAACGCTTCTCGCGCGGCCTGCCGCGCTGGGTCGCGCTCATCACCATGCTCACGACGCTGGGCATGTCGCTCTGGCTGTGGGCCACCGGCGACTACTCGCTGACCGGTACCGGCTTCGCCGCCGTGCAGGGGCAGCTGCCGCAGTGGACCGTGGAGTTCAAGGCGCAGTGGATTCCCAGCATCGGCGCCAGCATTCACCTGGGCCTCGATGGCCTTTCGGTGCTGCTGGTGACGCTGACCAATCTGATCGGTCTGCTCGCCATCGCCTGTTCGTGGAAGGAAATCGATCGCAATGTCGGCTTCTTCCACCTGAACCTGATGTGGAATCTCGGCGGCGTGGTCGGCATCTTCCTCGCGCTGGATCTGTTCCTGTTCTTCTTCTTCTGGGAAATGATGCTGGTGCCGATGTTCTTCCTGATCGCGCTGTGGGGGCACAACATGCCCGGCGGCAAGGGCAGGGTGTATACGGCGATCAAGTTCTTCATTTTCACGCAGGCCTCGGGCTTCCTGATGCTGATCGCGATCCTGGGCATGGTGTGGATGCACCATGAGTCCACGGGCGTGCTGAGCTTCGATTATCACGACCTGCTGGCGACCAAGATGTCGCCGACGGCGGAGTGGTGGTTGATGCTGGGCTTCTTCGGCGCCTTCGCGGTCAAGATGCCGATCGTGCCGCTGCACAGCTGGCTGCCCGACGCGCACAGCCAGGCGCCGACCGCCGGCTCGGTCGACCTTGCCGGCATCCTGCTCAAGACCGCGGCCTACGGCCTGCTGCGCTTCGGCATTCCGTTCTTCCCCAACGCCTCGCTGGAATTCGCCCCGGTGGCGATGTGGCTGGGCGTGCTGGGCATCGTCTACGGCGCCGTGGTGGCGTTCTCGCAGACCGACATCAAGCGCCTGATCGCCTACACCAGCGTGAGCCACATGGGCTTCATCGTGATCGGCATCTATGCCGGCACCGAGCAGGCTCTGCAGGGCGTGGTGGTGCAGATGATCGCGCACGGTCTGTCGGCGGCCGGCCTGTTCATCCTGTGCGGTGAAATCTACGAGCGCCTGCACACGCGTGATCTCAGCAAGATGGGCGGCCTGTGGGGACGTTTCCCGAACCTGCCGCCGATCATGCTGTTCTTCGTCGCGGCCTCGCTGGGCCTGCCGGGCCTGGGCAACTTCGTCGGCGAGTTTCTGATCCTGGCCGGCAGTTTCGGCGCGGCTCCGGCGGTCGTGATCATCGCCTCGTCGGGCTTGATCCTGGCGGCGGTCTATTCGCTGATTCTCGTGCAGCGTGCGCTGCACGGTCCGACGCAGGAGCTGCCCGCCGGCGCGCATCTGCACAACGGCAAGCTCAAGGATCTCTCCAAGCGCGAACTGGTGATGATGTTCTCGCTGATGGGCTTGCTGCTGGGCCTGGGGCTTTATCCGCAGCCCGTCATCGAAGCCGCCAAGGCGCCGGTGCAGGCCGTGCAGACCCTCTACCAGGCCGCCGGTAAAACCGCCGGCGAAGTCGCGGCCACGGCCGGAGTGACGCCATGACCTCGACCCAGCTCTGGGCACTGCTGCCGCTGCTGATCGCAACGGCCACCATCGTCGCGGTGATGCTCGCCATCGCGGTCAAACGCCACCATCGGCTGACCGCCGCGGTCAGCGTGCTGGGTACCAATCTGGCGCTGTTCAGCGTGCTGCCTTCGCTGTTCGGCGGCGATGGCGAGGCGATCAAGGTCACCGGGCTCATGCAGGTCGACAACGCCGCCCGCCTGGGCATGGCGCTGGTGCTCGTCACCACGCTGGGCGTGCTGACGCTGTGCCACGCCTATTTCGAAGGCTTTAAAAAGAATCGCGAAGAGATCTATCTGCTGATCGGCCTCGGCACGCTGGGCGCGCTGACGCTGGCCTGCGCCACGCACGCTTCGACGCTGCTGCTGGGCATCGAGCTGCTGAGCCTGCCGATGGTGGCCGGGGTCGCCTATTCGGTGGACGATCGCCGTTCCATCGAAGGCGGTCTCAAGTACCTGATCCTGTCGGCGGGCGCTTCGGCCTCGCTGCTGTTCGGCATGGCGCTGATCTACGCACAGATCGGCGCGCTGGATATCCCGGCCATGGCCAAGGTCATCGCGGGCGCCAGCCTCGATCAGCCGCTGGTGCTGGCCGGTACGGCCATGCTGCTCGCGGGTCTGGCGTTCAAGCTGTCGCTGGTGCCGTTTCATCAGTGGACGCCCGACGTCTACGAGGCCGCGCCGCTGCCGATCGCCGCCTACATGGCGACGGTCTCCAAGCTCGGTGTGTTCATCGTGATGCTGCGCCTGTTCCATGCGGGTTCGACGGCATCGCCGCTGATCCTCAACGCGGTGATCGGCATGTCGGTCGCCTCGATGCTGGTCGGCAGCGTGCTGGCGCTGCGCCAGAACAACCTCAAGCGCCTGCTGGCCTACTCATCGATCGCCCACTTCGGCTACCTGGCCATCGTGCTCGCGGTGCCGGGCGAGGATTCGCTGCGTTCGGCCGGCGTCTATCTGGCGACCTATCTGGTCACCTCGCTGGGCGTGTTCGGCGTGATGGCGCTGGTGTCGAGCCCGATGACGGATCGCGACCAGGAGGACATCGCCGACTACCGCGGCCTGTTCTGGCGCCGCCCCTACCTGACCTCGATCCTGACCGCGATGCTGCTCTCGCTGGCCGGCATTCCGTTGACGGCCGGTTTCATCGGCAAGTTCTCGGTGATCGCGGTGGGCGTCGAAGCCACGCAGTGGCTGCTCGTGGGCTCGCTGGTGGTGTCGAGCGCGATCAGCATCTACTACTACCTGCGCGTCATGAGTGCGCTGTTCAGCGCCGTCGACAAGGGTTCGGAACGCGTCACCGAATCGCTGGGCTGGGCGCAGAGCGCCGGCGGCCTCATGCTGTTGCTCGCCATGATTGCGATGCTGTGGATGGGTGTGTATCCGCAGCCGCTGTTCGATCTCGGCAGTCAGCTGGCGATCCGCTGAACCGGCTACCGTGAGACGGCCGACGTTGTGCGGCCGTTTCACCTACTCCTCGATCAAGGAGCGATCGAATGGCGACTATCGAATCGACCACCACGCGTGAAGTGACCGAGCTCGGGCGCATCCTGCGCCAGCTCGACATCCCCGAGTTCTGGCAAGCCTGGCTCGAGCCGGCGATCCGCCTGCTGCTGGTTCTAGTCATCGGCTGGGTGCTGCTGCGCCTGCTCAATCTGGTGATCGCGCGCTTCGAAAAGCGCCTGCTTGCCGCTGCCGACCTGAATCTCGAAACCCAGTTCGATGCGCGTAAGCGCATCGGCACGCTTGTGGGCCTGCTGCGCCAGGTCGTGAACATCGTGGTGTTCGTGATCCTGGGCCTGATCGTGCTCATGCAGCTGGGCGTGCAGGTTGGTCCGTTGATCGCAGGTGCCGGTATCGTCGGCGTCGCCGTGGGTTTTGGCGCGCAATACCTGGTGCGCGACATCATCACGGGCTTCTTCATCGTGCTCGAGAACCAGATCCGCGTCGGCGACGTGGTGACGATCAATGGCACGGGCGGCCTGGTCGAGGCGCTGAAGCTCGGCACACCGGTGCTCAAGCGCACGCATGTGCGCCCCCGCGGCGAGCGCTTCCTGCGCTGGCTGCTCGGTCTTGCGGGCGTCGTCGTGTTCTGCGTCGGCATCTACTACGGGATTCTCGCG
>JALRLM010000288.1 GCA_023254435.1 Hydrocarboniphaga sp. | reverse complement strand
GTGTACGCCACGCACGACGACCCGAAACAGCGGCATTACCTGAACCTGTACAAGCTCGGCGAGGGCCCGCTGTACAGCTTCTACACGCCCTACCACCTGTGCCACTTCGAGGTGCCCCTGACCGCCGCGCGCGTGGCGAATCGGCCTCCAGCAGGTGAATGGGTCGCCATTGCACCAATGCGCCCAGATCGATTTCATGCGCGTGCCGCGAGCTGCCACCCACGAGCGGCCCCGCCAGGGCCAGCGCGATCAACATCATCAACAGCAGCAGGGCAACCGCCCCCACGGGCCACCCGAGCCGCGGAAGTCGTTCATGCATGAGCATGGCCGTCTCCTTGCGTTTCGCTACGGTGGTCTTTCAAGCTAGCCGCCCGCGCTGGCCCCGGGCTGAACTCAGCTCGCCTTCACCAGCTGAACAATGACCCGGGCGATGAGTTCATCGCCCACGCAAGAGCCTCACATCATGTCGATCCTCGGTACTCCGCTGTCCTCCGGCGCCTTTCGCGTTCTGCTGCTCGGCTCGGGCGAACTGGGCAAGGAAGTGGTCATCGAACTGCAGCGCCTGGGCGTGGAAACCATCGCCTGCGATCGTTACGCCGACGCGCCCGCGATGCAGGTCGCGCATCGCCATCATGTTCTGAAAATGCTCGACGGCGACGAGCTGCGCCGCATCGTCGAGCTCGAAAAGCCGCATCTGATCGTGCCCGAGATCGAGGCTATCCATACGCCGACGCTGCAGGCGCTCGAAGCCGAGGGCTACACGGTGATCCCCACCGCGCGCGCCGCGCGGCTGACCATGGATCGCGAAGGCATCCGCCGCCTCGCCGCCGAAACCCTGGGGCTGCCGACCTCGCCGTACCGCTTCGCCGACACCGAGGCCGAATACCACGCTGCGGTGCAGGCGCTCGGCACGCCCTGCGTGGTCAAGCCGCTGATGTCGTCCTCGGGCAAAGGCCAGTCGGTGGTGAAGACGCCGGCCGACGCGCAAAAGGCCTGGGATTACGCTCAGGCCGGCGGCCGCGCCGGCGCGGGCCGCGTGATCGTCGAAGGCTTCATCGACTTCGATTACGAAATCACGCTGCTGACCGTGCGTCACGCCGACGGCGCGGGCGGCATCAGGACCTCGTTCTGCGCGCCCATCGGTCATCTGCAGATCGACGGCGACTACCGCGAAAGCTGGCAGCCGCATCCGATGTCGGCCGTGGCGCTGAAAAAAGCCCAGCAGATCGCCGAGTCGATCACGGGCGACCTCGGCGGACGCGGCCTGTTCGGTGTGGAGCTGTTCGTGAAGGGCGACGAGGTGATCTTCAGCGAAGTCTCGCCGCGCCCGCACGACACCGGCCTGGTCACGCTGATCTCGCAGGACCTGCCGCAGTTCGCGCTGCATGCGCGCGCCATCCTGGGTCTGCCGATTCCCAACATCGCCCAGCGCGGTCCCGCGGCTTCGTGCGCGATCCTGCTCGAAGGCGATCGCAAGGCCCCGCGCTACACCGGCGTCGCCGAGGCGCTGGCCGAGCCCGACACGCAGCTGCGCCTGTTCGGCAAGCCCGAGATCGTCGGTCGCCGCCGCATGGGCGTGGCGCTGGCGCTGGACGCCGACATCGATGCCGCGCGCGCCAAGGCGCGCCGCGCCGCCGGCCACGTGCGCGTGACCGACTAGGGGCGCACGGCGCCAATGGTTCCCGCCAGGGCCTCGAAACGCCCTGGCGGGCCTCTGCGGGGCGCCAGACACGGCATGGAGCGCCACCCGGCTTCGCGATCCGGCGGCCACGGGGCGGGCACTCGCGGCCCGGAATCATCGGCCGCCTGGTTTCGACAATGAAACGCCCGTGAAACAGCCGTGCAACCATTCGCCTCGACCCGACTCAGCCGCGATCACAAGTTGTTGTTTTGAATTGATTTAGCAATCTCCTCCAAAGCGGCACGCTCGTTGCCCCCGTGGTCTGCAAGCCTGCGACCGCCCCCGGTTCGCCCTATTAGAAAACCGTTCTGCAGGAACGCGCAGAAGGAGGACACTTTGGATCCCTTGGTACTCGGCACTCTTTACGATTCGCTGCTGCGGACCGTCGCACGCTACGGCGACCGTCCCGCCTATGCGGTGCCTCGCAGCCCCGGTCGCGCGTATCACCCCGATGGCTGGGAATGCAGCTGGGACGAGGTGATGCAGGGCGTGGAGACGCGGCGTGCCTACTACCAGGCCGCCGGCTATGGCATGGGACATCGCGTCGCCATCCTGTTCGACCAGCGCCCGGAGTTTGTCTTCCACCTGTTCGCGCTCAATTCGCTGGGCGTCAGCGTGGTGCCGATCAGCCCCGACTACCGGCACGACGAAATCGTCTACCTGCTCGAGCACTCCGAAGCGAGCCTGGCCATGGCCATCGGCGGTCGTCTCGGCGCTATCCAGGCCGCCGCGGCAGCCGTCGAAGGGCGCAAGCCGGCGGTGGTCGAATTCGACTATCTGTCCCGG
>JALRLM010000587.1 GCA_023254435.1 Hydrocarboniphaga sp. | reverse complement strand
ACAACGATCGCGTCTACTACCAGCTCGCGCGCGCGCAGCAGAACAGCGGCGATACCGACGGCGCCATCAAGACGCTGGCCACGCTCAACAGCGAGTTCCCGGGCTCCAAGCTCGGCGGCGACGCGCACTTCCGCCGCGCCGAACTGCTGTTCCAGCGCGACCGCTTCGCCGAGGCCGAAACCGAATACCGCATCGTCATGGATCTCAAGGACGGCACGCCGTTCTTCGAGCCCGCGCAATACAAGTACGGCTGGTCGCTGTACCGCCAGGCCAAGTACGACGCCGCCATCGGCAATTTCTTCGAAGTGCTCGAGCGCGAACTGCCGCAGGGCGACCTCAAGGACAGCGAAGCCGCCGTCACCGCGGCCAAGAAGGGCAAGAGCGATCTGGTCAAGGATTCGCTGCGCGTGGTATCGCTGTCGCTGGCTGCCCAGGGTGGTGGCACGGCCGCCAACGAGTATTTCCAGAAGCACGGCGACGTGCGCTTCTTTCCGCTGGTCTACGACGCGCTCGGCAAGCTCCTGCTGGAACGCGAGCGCTATACCGACGCGGCCGAGGCCTTCGCCGCGTTCACCCAGCGCTATCCCAATCACCCGCAGTCGCCGGCTTTCCAGTCGCAGGTCATCGGCGCCTACGAGGACGGGGGCTTCCGCGATCTGGTGATCCGCGAGAAGGAACGCTACGCCACCACCTACGATCCGCAGGCGCCCTACTGGTCCGGCCGCACGCCGGTGCCCGAGGTGCTGGCCGAAGTGCGCAAGCACATGGAAGACCTGGCGCGGCACTATCACGCGCTCGCGCAGGCCGACAAGGCCAAGGGCCAGCCGCAGTATCTGGTCGCGGCCAAGTGGTATCAGCGCATCCTCGACGCCTTTCCGGGCGACCCGAAGGCGCCCGAGATCAACTTCCTGCTCGGCGACGCCCTGCTCGACGGCGGCCAGACCCAGCAGGCGGCCGAGCAATACGCGCGCACGGCTTATGGCTATCAGCCGCACCCGCGCCAGGCCGACGCCGCGCTGGCCTCGTTCCAGTCGTACGAGAAGTACGCCAGGGAAGTGCCGGTCGCGCAGCGTCCGGCTGCGCTGCGTCTGGCGGTCGATTCGGGCGTCAAGCTGGCCGACACCTTCCAGTACCACCCAAAGAAGCTCGACGTGCTGGTGCAGACGGCCAACGACCTCTACGAGCTCAAGTCGCTCGACGAGGCCATCGGCATCGCCCAGCGCGTGCTCACCAACACGCCGTCGGCTTCGCCCGAGTTGCAGCGCGCGGCCTACAGCGTGACCGGCGACGCGCAGTTCGAGCAGAAGCGCTACGCCGAAGCCGAAGCGGCCTACGCCTCCGAACTCAAGCTGACGCCGGCCAATGCGCCGCAGCGCCGCGAGATTTCCGACCAGCTCGCCGCCTCGATCTACAAGCAGGGCGAAACCGCGCGCGCCGAAGGCGACCTGCGTCGCGCCGTGGGGCATTTCCTGCGCCTGGGCGAAGTGGTGCCCGACGCCGCGATCCGCCCGAATGCCGAGTACGACGCGGCCTCCAGCCTCGTCGACATGGAAGACTGGCCGACCGCCGCGCGCACGCTGGAAAACTTCCGCACGCGCTTCCCCAGCAACAGCCTGATCGCCGACGTCGACAAGAAGCTGGCGCTCTCGTACCAGAAGGACAACAAGCCCGCCCAGGCCGCCGGCGCCTACGCTCGCATCGCGCAGCGCCAGACCGAGTCGCCGCAGGTGCGCCAGGAAGCCGCCTGGCTCACCGCCACGCTGTACGACGAGGCCAAGCTGCCCGCGCAGTCGGGGCCGGCCTGGCAGTACTACGTCGGGGCTTTCCCGCGTCCGCTCGATCGCGCCATGCAGGGCCGCAGTCGCCTGGTGGAGATCGCGCGCGACAACCGCAACGTCGAGCAGCAGCTGTTCTGGCTGCGCGAGATCGTCAACGCCGATGCCGCCGCCGGTGCCGAGCGCAGCGACGCCACGCGTGCGCTGGCCGCCAAATCGAGCCTGGACATCGGCCGCATCACCGCGTCGCAGGCCAAGACGCTGCGCATCACGCTGCCGATCGAAACCTCGCTGCCGGCCAAGCAGAAGGCCGTCGAGGCGGCGATCCAGGCCTTCAACCGCGCCGGCACCTATGGCTTCGCCGACGTGACCACGGCCGCCACCTTCGAGCTCGGCCAGCTGCACCAGGACTTCGCCAAGTCGCTCAACGATTCCGAGCGTCCGCGTGGCCTGTCGGGCCTGGAGCTCGAGCAGTACAACCTGCTGATCGAGGAGCAGGCCTTCCCGTTCGAGGAAAAGGCGATCGAAGCCTACGAATCCAACCTGCGCCGCATTCCGCAGGGCATCTACGACGAGTGGGTGGCCAAGAGCGCCAAGGCGCTGGCCGCCATCGCGCCAGGCAAATACGGCAAGCGCGAACAGGGCGAGGAATCCTATGAATCCCTGCGTTAAGTCCTCCATGCCGCAAGGGCTGGCCTGGCTGACGCTGTCGGCCACCCTGCTGCTGGCGGCCTGCGGCGGTGGTGGCAACACGCGCCCCGGTCCGTCGCAGCCCGCGCCCACCACGCCCGCCGCCGAGACACCGGCCGCAGCCGTGCCCGACAAGGGCGATCCGGACGAGCGCTTCAAGGCCGCGCTGGCGCTCATGAAGTCGAAGAAGACCGCCGACGCCGAAGCCGCGTTCCTGAAGCTGGCTCAGGACTTCCCCGACTACACCGGCCCGCAGACCAACCTCGGCATCCTCTACGCCAAGTCCAATCGGCGAGACGTGGCGATCTCGGCCTTCAACAAGGCCGCCAGCGCCAACCCGCAGAACGTCGCCGCACTGAACTGGCTCGGCATCCTCTACCGCGAGACCGGCAACTACCCGAACGCGCGCCAGGCCTACGAGAAAGCCTTGCAGGTCAAGCCCGACTACCCGGCCGCGCATCTCAACCTCGGCATCCTGCTCGACGAGTACATGAAGCAGCCGGCCGAAGCGCTGCCGCACTACAAGCTCTACCTGCAGCAGCACGGCAAGGAGGACTTGCGCGTGCTGGCCTGGATCGCCGAGATCGAGGCCGCGCAGAAAGCCGCGACGCCGGCGACAACCGCGGCTCCCGCCGCGCAGGGCACGCCATGATTTCGCATCGCAAGCATCATCGCCGCGCCTTGTGCTGGCTTCTGCTGGTCTGCTCGCTGCCGGCGTGGTCGCAGCCGCCGGCCGACGACAAGCCCGCCGTCGATACCGGCGCCGCCGAGCGTCCCGCCGTGGAGATGCCGTCGCGTTCGGCCGCTCCGGCCGGCAGCGGCACCAATATCATCGGTGACCGCGAGTCGCCGATCGGCCTCTACATCACGCCCTGGCGCAACGCGGCGGCCGAAGCCGACATCGATCGCCCGGCACGCTTGCTGAGCCTGGAGCTGGAGCCGATCGACAAGCGTGTCTTCGCCCGCCAGGTCGAGTACTACGACGCACTGACCGCCGCCGCCCGAGCCAAGACGGCGGTCAGTGCGCCACCACCACCGGCGCCCTGACCCGCTCCGGTTACCCGCTTCAGTTTTCCAGGTTTTTTTCTTCCCCTTCCGTTTCGCCCAAGCCCGCAGAGGAGTGCGCTCCATGGAGTTTTTCAACCACGTCATCCGGTTTTTTC
>JALRLM010000186.1 GCA_023254435.1 Hydrocarboniphaga sp. | reverse complement strand
CGGCTCAGCAGGCGGCGATAGAGAAAGCGATCGTCCTCGCTGTCGTCGACGATCAGGATGTCCTGCACGGGGCTGTTCACGGGCGGCAGGTCAGCGGGCGTCGACGCGGGGCAGCACCACGACTTCGAACCAGTATTCGCGCAGCCGGCGAATGGCGTCCATGAAGCGATCGAGATCGACCGGCTTGCAGACATAGGAGCTGGCGCCGGCACGGTAGACGCGCTCGACGTCCTCGGGCGCCTCGGAGGTGGTCAGCATGACCACGGGCAGCAGCTTGAGCGGCTCGTGGGCGCGTACGTGCTCGAGCACTTCGGCGCCGTCGATGCCGGGCAGGTTCAGGTCCAGCAGCACCACCGACGGCAGGCCCTGGTAGGCCTCGCCGGCATAGTCGCCGCGCTGGTGCAGGTAGTCGAGCGCGGCTTCGCCCGTGGTGACGTGGACGATGGGATTGGCCAGCCCGGATTTGCGCAGGCCGCGCTGCGTCGCATAGGCGTCGGCGGCGCTGTCCTCCACGAGCAGGACCACGCGGTTGTCATGGAGAGGCATGCAGGTTCTCTGAGATGTCGAAGATGAAAGTGGTGCCGGAGCCCAGCTCCGATTCGATACGGATGTGGCCGTGATGCATGGCGACGATCTTGCGCACGATGGCCAGGCCCGCGCCGGTGCCGCCGCCGTAGGCGTCGCGTTCGTGCAGGCGCTTGAAGATCTGGAACACGCGCTCGCGGTGCTGCGGCGCAATGCCGATGCCGTTGTCGCGCACGTAGAACTCGATCGGATGCTGGTCGCGCCAACCGATCTCGATGAGCGGTTCGGGCTTGTCGTTGTACTTGAGCGCGTTGCTGATCAGGTTGCGAAACAGCTCGGCGATGCGCACGCGGTCGCAGCGGATGGTCGGCAGCGGCCTGGGGATGCGCACTTCCACCTTGCGCTCGCGCAGCGAGAAGTCGAGCGAGTCGATGACATCCGCGACCAGCTTCTGCAGGTTGACGCTGCCGATCGCCAGTTCGACGCGGCCCAGCCGCGAAAAGCTCAGCAGATCCGAGGTCAGCGCCTCGAGCCGCTGCGCCAGCCGGCCCAGGGTCTTGAGCATGCCCTGGCCCTGCTCGTCGAGCCGGTCGCCGTAGTCCTCGAGCAGAAAGCGCGAATAGTTGTGGATGCCGCGCAGCGGCTCCTTGAGATCGTGGCTGGCGATGTAGGCGAAATCGTCGAGCGCACGATTGGACGATTCCAGCCGCTCGAGCGCATGCCGCTCGGCGGTGACGTCGAAGCTGGCACCGCTGATGCGCACCGCGCGACCGTTACCGTCGCGAAACACCCGGCCGACACTGCGGATGCCGCGCAGGCGATCGTCATCGCCGACGGTGCGGTAGTCGACCGTGAGCGAGTCCTTGTCCTGCAATGCGGCGGCGAGCTCGTCCACGATGCGCGCCCGATCGTCGGGATGGACCAGCACCATCCAGTTCGACAGGCGATTGCCGATGCGTCGATGCGCAAAGCCCATGACGGTCGCGGCCATGCGGTCGATCGCGATGTCGCCGTCGCGACCGTCGGCGTCGAGGTGGATGGTCCAGGAGCCCATGCGCGCGGCACGGAAGGCGAACAGCTGCTGCTCCACCTGCTGAGCCTTGGCCGAAACTTCGGAGCGGATCTGCAGCAGTTCGGTGGCTTCGGAGATCGCGCCGGCCATGCGTCGCTCGCCGCCATCGGACACGATGGTGCCGCGCATCTGGAAGCCCAGCGTGGCGCCTCCGGCATGCAGCGCGTGAAAGTCGGTGCGGAAGTCCTCGCCGCGATGCAGGGCCCGGCGCATCGCGGCGTAGACACGATCGCG
>JALRLM010000153.1 GCA_023254435.1 Hydrocarboniphaga sp. | reverse complement strand
AGTCCACGACTCAAGTCAAGGAGCGACCGATGAGCAACAAGATCAGCAGCTTCAGCAGCAACAACTTCAACACCGTGTCGTCGTCCGGCGTCGGCAGCAGCGGCAGCCTGGGCGCCAGCAGCATGAGCAGCAGTGGCGCGTCGGCTTCGCCGGGCGAGCTCAACAGCTGGTACGAGGCGATGGCGCGCGCCTGGGGTTCGGCGCTCGATTCGCAGGCCGGCCGCATCGCGCAGATGTCGAGCCAGGTCTCCGAAGCCGGCCAGGATCAGCCGTCGACGATGACCGTGCTGACGGCCGAGAGCATGCGCATGCAGTTCATGTCGCAGAACGCGTCCACGTCGATGACCAGCGTGGGGCAGGCGCTCGAATCGCTGGGCCGCAAGCAGTAAGCCTGGCTGCGTTCGCAATCGAAGGAGATCGCAATGGTCGAGAATATTTCCGCCGTCAGCTTCGACATGGTGGCGCAGGGCGCGGTGTCGGGCCCGGCCGGCTCGGGCAAGGTATCGGTGCACGACGTGGCGCAGTTCGAGCGCGCCATGCAGCAGCCGGCCGCCGCCAGCACCCCGCCCGATGCCACGCGCACGCAGGGCAGCGAAGGCTTCGCGCAGGTGCTCAAGTCGCTGCAGTCGCTCAACGGCCGCGTCGAGGCTCTGGGCGATTCGGCGGTGCAGTTCGCCGCCGACAAGCAGGAGCTGACGCCCGGCGACATGATCCAGATGACGGTGCGCTGCCATCAGTTCATGTTCCAGTGCGAGCTGACGGCCAACGTCGCCAATCGCAGTTCCGAAGGCGTGCAGCAGCTGTTCCGCCAGCAGAGCTGACCATGAGTGTGCGCGTGATGTCGCCAGGCGCACTGCTGCGCGCGGGTGTGCTGGTGTCGATGCTGACGCTCGCGGCCTGCGGTGGCAGCCCGCTGTATTCGGCGCTCGACGAACAGCAGGCCAACGAGATCGAGGCCGCGCTGCTCGACGCCGGCATCGATGCCGACAAGCAGGCCGCGGCCAAGGGCGAAGGCTGGTCGGTGACCGTGGCCAAGACCGACGTACCGCGCGCGATGCAGATCCTGTCGTCGCACGGCCTGCCGCGAGCGCCGCAGACCTCGCTGGGCGAAGTGTTCGAGAAGAAGGGTTTCGTCTCGTCGCCGCTGGAGGAGCGCGCGCGTTATCTGTACGCGCTGTCGCAGGAGCTGTCGCGCACGCTGATGCAGCTCGATGGCGTGGTATCGGCGCGCGTGCATATCGCCTTGCCCGAAAAGGATGTGCTCGGCGAGACGCGCGATTCGGCCTCGGCCTCGGTGGTCATCATCCACGACGAGCAGGCCGACCTGCGCGATCGCGAGACCGACATCAAGGCCATCGTCACCGACGGCATCGAAGGTCTCGACGACGTCAATCGCGTGACGGTCAAGTTCTTTCCGCGCGACGCCGGCAATGCAGTGGCCAAGACCGGCGCGGCCAGTCATTCCGCGGCGATGGGCGCCTGGCGCCCCAACGTCGTCGGCAGCGTGCTGACCACGCTGGCGCTGGTCGCGATCGGCATCCTGCTGTACTGGCAGGCCGGCCGTCGTCGCAATACAGCGGCGCCCGCGCCGGCCGACTCCGGCAAGGGCGGCAGCGCGTGAGCTCGCGGTCGGCCACGCGTATCGGCCTGCAGCGCCTGACGCTGGCCGATCTGCATGCGGCCTGGCTGCCGGCGCTCGATGCGGCCTTGCTGCTGCGCGCCAAGCGCAGCGCCTTGGGCCGGACGATGCTGTGCCGGCAGCTGGCCGCCGCCGGCTACGAGCTGTTTCGCGGCCTGCTGCTCGATCGCTCCGATGCCGAAACCCTGCAACAGAATCCCTGGCTGGCGGTCCCGCTGGCGCAGGCCGACGATCTGCTCTGCGAACTCGGCGCGATGGCCCTCACTCCGGCCCTGCGCGCCGTGGTGATGCGCGACGAGGTGCTGCGCCTGCGCCGCGTGCTCGGCGAGCTGCGCTATCGCGAAGTGCTGGTGCGCTCGGTACTGACGCGTCCGGTGCCCGTCGAGGCGCTCGATTGCAGCAGCGACGAAACGCTGGCCTCGCAGTTGCGCCGTCGTGGCGCGCACGAGATCGATCGCTACGCGCAGTCGGCCTTGCCGGCGATGCTGGCCGGGCGCGTGAGACTGGCGCTCGATCCGGCCGCGTTGAGTGATGAAGACGCCTACCTGTCCGCCGACACCGTGCACAGCTGCCTGCTGAGCTTCGGCCGGCATCGCGCGCGCCAGTCGCCCTTCGGAGTTGCCGCATGAGCGCCACGTCCATTCCTGTTTCCGCATCGTCGGCGGCGCCATCCGGCGTCAGCCTCAGCGATCGCGACCGCCTGTCGCTGTCGGTGCACGCGCGCCGCGTGTCGCGCCAGAGCTGGGCCGACCTGCAGTCCACGCATGCGCTGGTCGATCAGGCCAATGCGATGTGGCGCGGCGTGCATGTGGAAGTCGACGGCATTCGCGAGGCGGCCGCACGACAGGGCCGCGAGCAGGGCCACGCCGAAGCGCTGGCCGGAATGGCGCAGCAGCTGCTGCAGGCGCAGCAGAGCGCACGCGATCTGATCGATGCTCAGGACGCGCGCGTGATCGATCTGGCCGCCGCGCTGGTGGCGCGCATCCTGCCGCAGCTCGATGGCGCGGCCGTGATTCGCCCGCTGCTCGTCGAGGCCTTGCGCAGCCAGCAGAACGAGCGCCAGCTCAGCGTCTACGTGCATCCGTCGATGGCCGGCGTCGTGCGCGCGCAGGTCGATGCCTGGCGCAGCTCGCTGGCCTCCGCGCCGGCCGTGCTGGTGATCGAGGATGCCCAGCTCGACGTGCTGGGCCTGGTCGTCGATGGTGAGCAGGGCAGCCTGCGCGCCGGCGTGGCTGATCAGTTGCAGGCGCTCACGCAAAGCCTGCATCGCAGCCTAGAGGAGTCGCGCTCGTGAGCGCGCAGCCGGCCCACGACGATCCGCTGCTCGCCGCGCTGTCGCGCGCCGAGCCGTTCACGCGCGTCGGCCGTGTCGCCGAGGCCTACGGCACGGTGATCCGCGCCACCGGCGTGTCGGCGCGCATCGGTGAACTCTGCGAGCTGTCCGATCCGGTGACGGGCCTGAAGCTCAAGGCCGAAGTGGTCGGCGTGTCGCGCGAGCACACGCTGCTGACGCCGCTCGGCGCGCTCGACGGTGTGTCGGCGCGCATGTCGGTGGTGGCCGAGGGCGGGCAGGCTTCGGTGGCGGTGGGCGCCTCGCTGCTGGGCCGCATCCTGGATGCGCACGGTACGCCCATCGATGGCGGCGCCACGCCGCATCGGCCGACGCGCGTACCGATCTATCGCGAGGCGCCGAATCCATTGACGCGTCGCATGGTGCAGTCGCCGCTGGCCACGGGCGTGCGCGCCATCGACGCCGCGCTGACCGTCGGCGAAGGTCAGCGCCTGGGCATCTTCGCGGGCGCCGGAGGCGGCAAGAGCACGCTGCTGGGCATGCTCGCGCGCGGCACCGAGGCCGAGGTCAACGTCATCGTGCTGGTGGGCGAGCGCGGTCGCGAAGTGCGCGAATTCATCGACGATGCGCTGGGCGTCGAGGGCCTGAGGAAAAGCGTGGTGGTGGTGGCGACCTCGGATCGCCCGGCGCTGGAGCGCAGTCGCGCGGCCTGCGTGGGCACCGCCATCGCCGAGTATTTTCGCGATCAGGGCAAGCGCGTGCTGCTGCTCATGGATTCGGTGACGCGCTATGCGCGCGCGCTGCGCGACGTCGGCCTCGCCGTGGGCGAGCCGCCGGCACGGCGCGGCTTTCCGCCCAGCGTGTTTTCGGCCCTGCCGCGCCTGTTCGAACGCGCGGGCAACGACGATCGCGGATCGATCACCGCGTTCTACACCGTGCTGCTCGAGGACGAGGAGGCCGGCGCCGATCCCATCGGCGAGGAGGTGCGATCGATTCTCGACGGTCACATCGTGCTGTCGCGCAAGCTCGCCCAGGCCGCGCATTACCCGGCCATCGACGTGCTGGCCTCGGCGTCGCGCGTGATGACGCGCGTGGCCTCGCCGACGCATCAGCGTGCGGCCGCGCACCTGCGTCGGCTCATGGCCAAGCATGCCGACATCGAGCTGCTGATCCAGGTCGGTGAATACAAGCCCGGTGCCGATCGCGAAGCCGACGAGGCGGTCGCCCGCATCGCGGCGATACGCGAGCTGCTGCGCCAGAGCGCGCAGCAGCTCGACGTCTATGCGCAGACCGTCGCCCGACTCGAGGCCATGCTCAAATGAACGCGATGTTGGTGATCCGCCAGCGCCTCGAGGCGCTGCTGAGGCTGCGTGCGATGCGCGTAGAGCAGGCGCTCAAGCTGGTGCAGGCGCGGCGGGCGGCTTTCGCGCGCGCCGAGCAGGCCTGGGCCGCCGAACGCGGGCGGCTCGTGAGCCTCAAGGCCGAGCGCAGCTCGCAGCAATCCCAGCTCGGCGGCACGGTGGCCGGCACGATCGAACTGCTGGCGAGCTGCGCCGAGCGCGTCCTGCTGATCGACGAGCGCATCACGCAGCAGACGCAGGCGATCGACAAGGCGCGCCAGCTGCGCGACGCCGCCGAACGCGAGCTGGAGCTGGCGCGTGCCGCGTTGCGCCGCACGCAGAACCGGGTCCGCGCGCTGCAGGAGCAGCTGCATCGCAAGCTCGAGGAAGAAGCGCGGACGCGCCAGCGCGCCATCGACGAATCGGCCGAGGAACTGGTCATGGGCCGCGCTGCGCGCCTGCTCGTGCGCAGCCGCTAAAGACCGCTCATGCGCGCCGAGCCGACATCCGCCAGCCGCAACGCCGAAAGCGCACACGAGGCGCATCGCCACGACGGCCGCAAGCCGGCCGAGTCCGATGCCGTGGAGCGGTTTCGCGCCCTGCTCGAGCAGGCTCAGGGCCGCCAGGCCGAGGCCCGCCACGAGGCGGCGCACACGCCCGACGATACCCCGCCTGCCGCCGAATCCGAGCGTGTGCGCCAGCCCGATCCGGTCAGTGCCACCGACCCGGGCTGGATGCAGAACATCCAGCGCGTCTGGCTGGAGCAGGCCGCCGCGCCGGCCAGTGCCACGCAGGCCGCGCCACCGCCCGCGGCAACGCTGGCCGATCTGGTCGAGCGCCACGTGCGCCAGCTGCTGGTGGGCGAGTCCACGGCGAGCGGCGACGCCAACCAGGTCATGCTGCGGCTGTCCGACGACACGCTGCCGGATACCGACCTGCTGCTGACGCGCTCGACCCAGGGCTGGACCCTGCGCGTCGAAGCCGGACGCGCCGAGTCCGCGCGCAGCGTGCAGCAGGGCGTCGGGCAGCTCGTCGAGCGCTTCCGCGAGCGGCATCTGGGCCGTCTCGATATCGAGGTGGTGTCGCGCGACCAGGCCTGAGCGCCCGTCGTCTCGCCGGCCGCTGCGCCGGTCATTCGCGAGCGCTGGCGGCGGCGGATCGGGACCCGTCCCGCGGTGCCGTCTGCCCGCCCGTCGCGATCCAGGCGATAGCGGCAGTTTGTTACTGTATGAGGCTCATACAGTCGCTGCGCCGGGAAGGCGGGCTGCTGGCTCGTAAACCCCGAAACGCCCGCACCGGCCTTCCGCGCATCGCGACGTGGCTCGCGGGCGTCGGCCGACCGGCGTCGCAGGAGAATCTGATTTGAAGCTGCAAGGACTCGCAAGGACGGCGGCGCTGGCGGCCGGCCTCACCACCTCGGCCGCATCGGCGCTGGGGTTGGGCGATATCCAGGTGACCTCGTCGCTGGGTCAGCCTTTCGACGCCACGATTCCGCTGACCGCGCTGACGCCGGCCGAAGCCCCCAACGTGCGCGTGAAGCTGGCCACGGCCGAGGATTTCGAGAAAGCCGGTCTCGAGCCCTCGGCCTATCTGGGCACGCTGCGCTTCACGGTCGAAGGCACGCGCGTGCACATCAGCAGCGACCGCCCCGCGCGCGAGCCCGTGGTGGCCCTGCTGATCGATGCGCGCGCCGGCGGCAGCCGCGTGATGCGTGGCTATTCGGTGCTGCTCGATCCGCCGTCGGCGTCGTCGCCGGCATCCGTCGCGCCAACGACCGCTGCCACGCCGGCCGCGCCGAGCGCCACGGCATCGTCGGGCACGGCCACCAGTACCTTCGGTCCGGTGCGCTCGGGCCAGACCTTCTGGAGCATCGCCGACAAGCTGCGCCCCGATGCCGGCGTGAGCATGGAGCAGATGATGCTCGCGCTGTACCTGGGCAACACGCATGCCTTCGTCGGCGGTTTCGACGGCTTGCTCAAGGGCTCGATCCTGCGCGTGCCGACGCGCGAGCGCGCGCTGTCGATTGCCCAGGCCGACGCGCTGCGCTACGTCGCCGCGGTCAAGCAGTACAAGGGCATTCCGCCGTCGCTGCGCTATCTCGTGCGCAATCCCGAAGTCGCGGCCGCGCTGGCCGACCAGCCCACGCAGGCGACGGCGCCGCCCGTCGAGATCATCAACAGGCCGCAGACGCCGCCGCTGCAGACGGCGCCCGACGCTGCCGTCACCGAGGCCGCGCCTGCCGCGATACCGCAGGCCGAACCGGCGACCGCCCAGGCCGATGGACCGCAGGCGCCGACACTGGATCCGGTGTCGCCCGATCTGCTCGGCGAGCCGGCCTCTGCCGACGCGGCGTCGCCCACCGCCACCGGCGAGGACACGGCGGCTGAGCCCGAAGCGCCGTCCGTTCCGCCCGTTGAGCCGGCGCCGGTCGCGCCCGTGACGGTGAACGGTACGGGCGCCCCGGCGGCTTCGGCCCTGGCCAATGTCGCCGAACGCGCTCGCGCGCTCCCGCAGGAGGTGCTGATCGGGGGCGGCCTCGCGCTGCTGGTGTTGATCGGCGGTCTGTTGCTGCGCCGCTCCCGCGCCCGGGTCGCCCGGGACGAAAGCCAGGCCGCGAGCGCCGACGAGCCGGCCTTTGCGCCGACGCTGGCCGCCGTGGCGACCGCGAGCGCCGAGCCCCGGCTGGAGCCCGCCGTCGAAGTCGCGCCGCAGACCGCGCCGGCGCCGGTCGAAGCGCCGCCCGTGTCCGTCGAGCCGGCGGTCGAGCCCGTGGCCCCGCTGGCGCCGATGCCGGAGCCGCTGCCCGACACGCGGGTGGACCCGGTGCCGGAACCGACACTGGAGCCGGTGCTGGAGCCGGCCGCCGACGATCCCATCGCCGAGGCCGACTTCCATCTGGCCTATGGTCTCTACGACGAGGCCGTGGAGCGCCTGCGCGAAGCCCTGCTGGTGGAGCCGCAACGCCAGGACCTGATCCTCAAGCTGGCCGAAACCCATTTCGCGGCCGGCCATGCCGACGACTTCGAGCAGCTGGTCGCGCGCCACAACGGCCGCTTCGCCGACGCCGACTGGACGCGACTGCAGGAGCTGGGACGCCAGCTCAAGCCGCAGTCGCAGCTGTTCGGCGGCTGGCAGCCGGTGCCGCTGGCCGCACCCGAGCCTCCGCCCGCCGACTCCAACCTGATCGAGTTCTCGCTCGACCCGCTGAGCCC
>JALRLM010000129.1 GCA_023254435.1 Hydrocarboniphaga sp. | reverse complement strand
GCGATCAAGTCGCGCGTGCACTTCCGCCGTGGCTACGACGACAACGGCTTCGCCAAGACCATCCTGCTGGTCGAGCCCGATCAACCCTTCCTGGGCACCGTGCGTCTCGAAGGCCTGCCTTACAAGTATCTGAAGCTCGACAAGTACTATCCGTACAACAAGAGCATCGTGTACCCGCCCAAGAAGTAATCGCGGCGGTTGGTGATCGAGCGGTGTCGGAGCGCAGGCTCCGGCACCGCTTTTTTGTGGGCAGCGCTCGGGCCGAGCCGCCATCGCCGCCGGGTTTGCGCCATCATGTGCGTCGATCCGGCAGCGCAACGACGACGATTGTTTTCAGGAGCTTTCATGAGCCACAGCAACCTCTCCACCTACGAAGACGTGGTCGCCGCAGCCGAGCGCCTGCGCGGCTACGCGCATCGCACGCCGGTGATGCGGTCGCGCCTGCTCGATGCCGAGTTGGGCGCCCAGCTGTTCTTCAAGTGCGAGACCCTGCAGCGTATCGGCGCCTTCAAGTTCCGCGGCGCCTTCAACGCCCTGTCGAAATTCGACGAGCATCAGCGTCGCGCCGGCGTGGTGGCGTTCTCGTCGGGCAATCATGCGCAGGCCGTGGCGCTGTCGGCTCAGCTGCTGGGCATGCCGGCCACCATCGTGATGCCGCAGGACGCGCCGCCCAACAAGATCGCCGCTACGCGCGGTTACGGCGCCAACGTGGTGATCTACGATCGCTACACCGAAGATCGCGAGGCCATCGGCCGCAAGCTCGCACAAGAGCAGGGCATGACGCTGATCCCGCCCTACGACCACCCCGACGTCATTGCCGGGCAGGGCACGGCGGTGAAGGAGTTGATCGAAGAGGTGGGCGAGCTCGACGCCTTGTTCGTGAGCCTGGGTGGCGGCGGCCTGCTGTCGGGCTCCGCGCTGAGCGCGCGCGCCCTGTCACCGAAGTGCAAGGTCTATGGCTGCGAGCCCGAGGCCGGCAACGACGGCCAGCGATCTTTCCGCGAAGGTCGCATCATCCATATCGAAACGCCCAAGACCATCGCCGACGGCGCACAGACGCAGCACCTGGGCGAGCACACCTTCCCGATCATCCGCCGAGACGTCGACGACGTGATCACCGCCAGCGACGCCGAACTGGTCGAAGGCATGCGCAGCTTCGCCGCGACCATGAAGCTCATGGTGGAACCCACGGGCTGCCTGGGTCTGGCCGTGGCGCGTCAGCTCAAGTCGCAGCTGCGCGGCCAGCGCGTGGGCATCGTCATCAGCGGTGGCAACGTCTCGCTGGATCGGTTCTGCAGTCTGCTGGCCGGCGGGTAAGCCCGCCCCAGGAGATCGGCTCCCGGGCTCGCTTGCCGCAGAGCCGGCATGCGGCGTTTAATCCGGGGCACTATCGGCGCTGTGCCTGAGCTGAGCTTGGGGCATATCAGGAGCATTCATGACGGACCCACGAGATAAAGATTTCTTCGATTGTGCAGACGAGTTCATCCGACTCGCGAACAAGCAAGGGGGCAGCCTCCAGCGTGAGCAGGTCAGCGCATCGTTCTCATACGCTGCAGCGCGTTACAACGTGTTCGTCAGTGCTTGCAAGGCCGACTCCGCGCAGCAGCTTCAGGAGCGTAAAGAGATGGTCGTGGAGTACTTCCTGAAAGAGTATCGCCTCGCTCTCGAGGAGAATCTCGATGAGTACGTGCGCAGCTTCAGTTCTTATTTTTCCGATAGACGCTGAGTCTCGCCGCATGAGGATCAGCCTCATGAATGTTTCGACAAAGGCGGGCCAATGACCCGTGCCGGTCTCAGGCCGGTCCGCGCGTCAGCTTGGCGTTGGGCGCTACGGTCGTCAGATCAGCGGAAGAGACGCGTCGCCAGATCAAATGCAGCCTGTGGAGCATGGCGTTGGTCATGTTGGAGACTTGCTGCGTTTACAGGGCTTATCTTGCGTTTCAAGCCGGAGCGGCAGAGCAAGTCCACACACCGTAGAAAATCCCCAAGCGTGCATTCCGGCCTCCGCAGCTTCACGTCCCACGGGAGAGCGACATGGCAAACGCAGGCAGCAAGTTGCTGGCGGTCGGCGCTGCGCTGAGCGCTCAGGCCGCGCTGCTGCATCTTGCGTGTCTGTGGGGCGGGGCGCCCATGTTCCGGCTCATGGGGGCCGGGGAGCGGATGGCGCAGTCGTATGAGGCGGGGCATTGGTATCCGCGCGTCGTGACGCTGGCTATCGCCGGGGTTCTTTCGGTTTGGAGTCTTTACGCATTCGCTGGCGCCGGCTTGATCCGCAAGCTGCCGCTGCAACGCAGCGCGCTCTGCGCCATCACGGGTGTTTACATCGTCCGGGGCATCGCATTCGTGCCCTTGATGGCCTACTTCCCCGGCAACAGCGTGGCGTTCTGGGTGATCAGCTCGTCGATCTGCCTGCTGATCGGCGGGGTGCATGGCGTGGGACTTCGCCAGTCCTGGGCCCGGTTGTCTGGCGGTGTTGCCTGAGGCGGGCGCTTCCGGGCGATAGATCTGACGGGCTACGAGCCTGCTCAGGGCGCAGGGCTGGCAGTGTGCTTCTTCATTTCGATGGTTATTGAAATGAAGTCGAAACTTCAATAAGCTTCGAAATATGGAAATCGAATGGGCTGTCTCGCGCCTGGCGGCCTTGGCCCAGGCGTCTCGTCTGTCGGTGTTTCGCCTTCTGGTCGAAAAGGGACCGGACGGCATGCCGGCTGGCGAAATCGCCGACCGTCTCGGTGTGGCGCCGAATACCTTGTCGTTTCATCTCAAGGAGCTCAGCAACGCGGGCTTGCTCAAGTCCAGGCAGCAGGGCCGCTTCGTCTACTACGCGCCCGACTTCGACGCCATGAACGCGCTGCTGGGCTATCTGACCGAAAACTGCTGCGCGGGCAGCGTGGCTGCGCCGGACTGTGCGCTGCCGGCGAAGTGCTGTGGCTGACACGGTGGTGACGCCGGGCGATGTCGGCGATCTGGACGCCATCTGCCGTCTGCTCGCGGCGTCGGGCCTGCCGACGCAGGATCTGTCTGCCGAGGCTGCGCCTGCGTTTCTAGTCGTCCGCCGCGGTACCGGGATCGTGGGCTGCGTCGCGGTGGAGCGTTGTGGCGAGTTCGGCCTGTTGCGGTCGCTGGCAGTTGCTGTCTCCGAACGCGGCAAGGGCCTGGGTGATCGCCTGGCCGCCGAGGCCGAGCAACTTGCGAGGCAGGTGGGCATCGCCCGGCTTTACCTGCTGACCATGACGGCGACGGCTTTTTTCGAGCATCGTGGATATCGCCTGACCGACCGTGCGGAGGCGCCGGAAGCCATCGCGCGCTCGACACAGTTCAGCGGCTTGTGCCCTGGCTCATCGTCTTTCATGAGCAAGCCGCTCCCTCAGGCTAAAGGCGCTCGATGAGCGCGGCTCGCCTGGGTTTTCTCGACCGCTACCTGAGCTTGTGGATCCTGCTGGCGATGGCTACGGGCCTGTTGCTGGCCGTCGCACTCGGCGATGTCCTGCCGTCTTTGGCTGACGGTGCCATCGGCGCCGTCCAGGTTCCGATCGCAATCGGGCTCGTCGTGATGATGTATCCGCCACTGGCCAAGGTGCGCTACGAAGCGCTGCCCGAGGTCTGGGCCGATGGGCGCGTGCTGCTGCTGTCGCTGCTGCAGAACTGGGTGATCGGGCCCTTGCTGATGTTCGGGCTCGCCGTCCTGTTTCTGCGTGACGAGCCGGCCTACATGACGGGCCTGATCCTGATCGGACTGGCGCGCTGCATTGCGATGGTGCTGGTGTGGAATCAGCTCGCCTGCGGCAGCAGCCAGTATGCTGCGGGACTGGTGGCCTTCAACTCGATTTTCCAGATCGTGTTCTTCGGTGCCTACGCCTGGTTTTTCATGGGCGTGTTGCCGCCGTTGTTCGGCTTGCAGGCCGTATTCCTCGATACGGGCCTGGCGACCATCGTCGAAGCGGTGCTGATCTACCTGGGCATTCCGTTCTTGATGGGATACGTGACGCGTCGCGTCTTGCTGCCCGTCAAGGGGCAAGCGTGGTACGAGCAGCGATTCCTGCCCAGGATCGCGCCGCTGACGCTGGTTGCGCTGCTGTTCACGATCATTGCGATGTTCACGCTCAAGGGCGAACGGATCGTGGCGCTGCCGCTGGATGCGCTGCGCATCGCTTTGCCGCTGGCGATCTATTTTCCGCTGATGTTCGCCATCAGCTATGCAATGGGGCGCCTGCTCCGAGCGGATTATCCACGGACGACGGCCATCGCATTCACGGCGGCCAGCAACAATTTCGAACTGGCGATTGCCGTCGCCATCGCCAGTTTCGGGCTGGCCTCTCCGGTGGCCTTCGCCACCGTGATCGGCCCACTGGTCGAGGTGCCGGTGCTGCTTGCGCTCGTCCATGTCGCTCTGCGTCTGCGCAGAACGCTTTACTCGGCTTCGACTCCGGACTGAACCATGCTCCACGAGATCATCATCTATCACAATCCGGATTGCGGGACTTCGCGCAACACGCTGGCAATGATCCGCAACGCCGGTATCGAGCCGCATGTCATCGAATACCTCAAGACGCCGCCGACGCGCGCGATGCTCGACATCCTGTTGTGCCGCATGGGCATCGGACCGCGTGCGCTGTTACGCGCAAAGGAAGCTCTGGTAGTGGAACTGGGGCTCGATGCCCCCGACATCGGCGACGATCAACTGATCGATGCAATGTTGCGGCATCCCATCTTGATCAACCGCCCCATCGTGATTTCCGCACTGGGCACCAGGCTGTGCCGGCCGTCCGAAACCGTGCTCGATCTCTTGCCTGAGCGCCAGCGCGGCGCCTTCGCCAAGGAAGATGGTGAAGCGGTGATCGACGACCAGGGGCGCCGCCTCACACCGCAAAAAAGCTCATGAGCCGTATCCGCGACTTGCCCGATCCGCATCATCTTCCTGCACTCGATTCTTCGTTCCTGCATCGCCAACCGGCAGCCGGGCTGGGCGACATCGACTCGCCGCCGCGTATCCTGCTGCTCTATGGCTCGCTGCGAACGCGCTCGTTCTCGCGGCTGGCGGTGGAGGAGGCGGCCCGGTTGCTGCAGTTGTTCGGGGCCGAGACGCGCATCTTCGATCCCTCCGATCTGCCGTTGCCCGATCAGGTGGCCGGCGACGATCACCCTGCAGTGCGCGAACTGCGCGAGCTGTCGCTGTGGTCCGAAGGACAGGTCTGGTGCAGTCCCGAGCGCCACGGCCAGATCAGCGGGGTGATGAAGGCGCAGATCGATCATCTGCCGCTCAGCATCGGCGGCATGCGGCCCACTCAGGGACGCACGCTGGCGGTCATGCAGGTGTCGGGCGGTTCGCAGTCGTTCAATGCCGTCAACACGCTGCGCCTGCTCGGGCGGTGGATGCGCATGTTCACCATTCCCAATCAGTCGAGCATCGCCAAGGCCTTCGCCGAGTTCGATGCCGAGGGTCGCATGCGGCCCTCGGCCTACTACGACCGCATCGTCGACGTGATGGAGGAACTGGTCCGCATGACCGTGCTACTGCGTGGGCATGCCGACCAGCTGGTCGACCGCTACTCGGAACGCAAGGAGGCGGGCAAGCCCGTCGATATCGAGCGCGATCTGTCCGCGATCGCGACCTTGCGATCGAAACCGCCGGCTGCATAAGCCTGTCACCCGCGCTTCGCGCTGCTGCATGTTTCGCGGCGGCGTGAAGCGCGGGGTGCTGCCCGGTATCAGGAGCGGCTGGCGTATAGCGGCATCACGGCGGTGCGGCGCACCCAGCCCACGTGATCGGCGTCCACCGCGATCTGCGCCCAGCTCAGGAAGGCGCGCTGCGTGTGGACCACGGTTCCGGCGCCGGCCGGGGTGGTCTCTTCGGTCGGCACGAGATCGGTCGGGGCGGGGCTCAGGTTCACGGGCTGCATGAGGATGCAGGCGGTGGCCTCGTGCAGCTTGCCGTAGGCGTTCCAGCTGGCGATCGACGTCACCAGCACCAGCAGGCCGGCGGCAAAGCCGCTGCCGCCGCCGATCAGCAGCACGCGGCGCGGCGTCAGGTAGATGGCGAGCACCAGGGCCGTGAGACCGACGGCCGTGAGCAGCGCGGCGAAGATGGCCAGCTGCTGCCAGCCGGCGGCGGAGAACCACACCGGGATGCGCTGATACCAGCTGCCGAACAGCAGCGGACGCAGCGTGGCATCGACGTTCTGCGCCTGCGACAGGGCATAGCGCAGGTTGTCGCGCACTTCGCTCGATGACGGATTGAGCAGAAAAGCGGCGGTGCCGTGTGCGACGGCGGCGCTCCAGGCTTCGTGCTGGATGTTGTAGGCGGCGACGTTGTAGTGCGCCGACCAGTCGTTCCAGTTGGCCTGCAGTGCTTTTTCGGCCGCTTCGGCCTGCGGCGCGAGGTCGGCCACGTCGGCGAGCGTGTCGGGATCGGCCGCGTTCTCGGCGTCGGCGAAGGCCGAGCCGGACGAGAAGCTGCCGAGCGCCAGCACGATGCCGGCCAGCGTCGGAATCCAGTAGGCGAGGCGGTTGGGGAAGTAGCGCTCGCGACGCGGCGGCACCACGGCCGCGGCGGCCGTGGAGGCGCGATCGAGCCAGTCCTTGGGCGGGGTGGTGTCGGCGGCGAACAGGCCGCGTTCGGTGGCGACCCACAGCTCACGCCACTTCGACGTGGTGGCGTCGTCGGTCAGCGAGCGCGTGGCCTGCGTGACCTGGCTGGCGGTGGGCGCCGATACGCCCACACCCCAGGTGCGCGCGCTGGCGCGCAGCCAGGCGTGCAGGTGCTGCGGCTGCGGCACGGCATCGCCGCGCTTCATCTTCGCCAGCAGGCGCTGCAGTTCGCGCAGGCCCAGGCGACGCATGCGCGTGGGATCTTCGAGGATGGCGCGGCGCCAGGCGAAGCCCACCCAGGTCAGCGCCGGCACCGCCAGCGCGAACAGCAGCAGCCAGGACGGGTTGAACGACCACGGCGTGGTGCCGCTGTGGCCTACCGGCATGGCGTCGAGATGCACGGGCGGCGGTGCTTCTTCTTCCTGCTGCGCGGTTTCGGCAGCGGCGTCTTCGGCCGCGTGGGTGTTGGCCAGCGGCACGGCCGCGGCGCACAGCAGCGCGACCGACAGCAGCAGGGGCTTGAGATGACGCAGGGCGTGGCTTGGGGCTTCGGTTTTCATTGCAGTCTGCGCGTCGCTTACCAATCGAATTTGCTGGAGTCCTGCTGCGTCGTGCTCTCGGCGAGCAGCTGGTGCAGGCGGCCGGGTGAATCCTTCTTGTTGACGTCTTCGAGCCGCTTCTTGTTGAGCGCGAGAATCGGATCGTTGGCGCTGTCGTTGTTGCCACCGCCGTTGTTGCCGGCGGTCATGGTCAGGCGGGCGCGCTTGGGTGGCGGCGGCGGCGGCTTCTTGCCGCGCGGGGGCGCCAGCGCCGCCTCGGAGCTCAGGTCACCCATGGCGGCGTCGGTCTTGGCGGCCGCGCCCTGGCCGAAGGAATCGCTGGCGCCCTGCGAGCTGCTCTGGCCGGTGACCGTGGGCGGGTTGTCTTCTTCGTCCATGAGCTCTTTCTTGCTCTGCGATTCCTGCTCGGCGACCTGCTCCTTCTCGATCGGCACGAGCATGGCTTCGAGCTGGCTGCGGTAGTAGCCCCAGTCGGCGATCGAAGTGTCCAGCTGCTCGCCCTGGTGCGTGGCCTCGATAGCGTCGCGGATCACGCCTTCGGTGATCTCGGTTTCGGTGCGCTGCGAATCCAGACCGTACTTGATGGTTTCTTCCACCATCAGGCGCAGGTCGTAGGCGTCGTAGTCGTACTGCGCCAGATGCTCGGTGATGGCACGCAGGCGCTTGATGGGATTGCTGTCGAACACTTCGCGGACTTCGAAGCCGGCATCGTTGTCGAAGTGCGCGCGTGCCTGCGGTGCCGAAGCGGCCAGGCCCACGGCCAGCGCCACACCGGCGGCGAGCATCGGCTTGCCGTTGCTGCTGTAGTTCTTCTGGCGGATCTGTCGCGGACGCGGACGCTGCGCGAATTCGCGGAACAGGCCGTAGAGGCCGACGAGAATCGCCGGCAGCAGCAGCCACTGGAAGCGCTCCTTCTGCGTGCTGCTGGCCTCCTGGTTGAAGCGGCCCTTGCGCCCGGTTTCCACGGTCTTGGCCAACAGCGCCTTGACGTCGTCGATCTCGGTCAGCGAGTTGGCGTCGACGTACTGGCCGGTGGTGCGGTTGGCCAGCGTCTGCAGCGTCGCCGGCTGCAGTTTGGACAGGATGGGGTCGCCGTCGTCGTTGGCCAGGTAGCCGCCTTCGCCGTCTGGGATGAAGGCGCCCTTGTCGGTGCCCAGGCCCAGCGAAATCACGTGCACGCCACGCTCGGCCAGCGCATCGAGCTTGGCGTTCCAGCCATCGGTGCTGCTTTCGCCGTCGCTGAGCACGAACAGGTAGCGATCGGTGTCCTTGCTGTCGCTGAAACCGTCGAGTGCCGACTGCAGCATGCCGGTGTAATCGGTGCCGCCCTGCGGCAGGTACTCGGTGTCGAGCACCGGCAGGAATTCGCGAATGATGTGGTAGTCCGGGCTCAGCGGCACCTGCACGAAGGCGGTGCCCGAGAACACGATCAGGCCCACGCTCTCACCCTTGAGGCTGTCGAGCAGCTGCTCGGTGATCGTGCGCGCGTGTTCGAGGCGCGACGGCGGCGAATCCTCGGTCAGCATGCTGCGCGACAGGTCGAGCGCGATCATGACCTCGCGCGTGTTGACGAACAGCTCGTTGCTGGTGTCGCCCCAGCGCGGCTGCGACATCGCCAGGATGGCCAGCGTGATCGCCGACAGGGTGATGAAGGCCGGGCGCATCTGCCGCGGCGAGGTGAAGCGCAGACGATGCCCCAGTATCGAGACGCGGCGGATCACCGGCCAGGCGGGTCGCTGCTGGCTCTGCAGCAGCTTGCGGATGGCGTAGATGCCCAACAGCGGAATGGCCAGCAACAGCAGGGCCCAGGGATTGCCGAAACTCATCTAAAGAGGCTCCGCAGCGGCGCCACAGGCGCCACGATGAAAGGGAAGGGCGATGACCGCGCTTACAAAAAACTGTGGGACTACAGAAACGCGCGTTGCCAGAACCACACCAGCGAGAACAGACAGGCCAGCGACGAACCACCCGAAATCACGCCGACGCGATAAAGCCGGGTATGACGCAGTGAGAACGCGATCGGCAGGAACACCGCGACGATCGCGAGCTGACCCATTTCCACGCCGACGTTGAAGGCGATCAGCGTCTGCCACAGCGGTGCCGAGCCCTGCTCGAGCTCGCCGAGCGCGCCGGCGAAACCGAAGCCGTGCAGCAGGCCGAAGGCGAAGGCCAGCCAGGCACCGCGACCACCGGCCGTGGTGGGCAGGAAGTTGTGCAGCGCCGCCAGGAACACCGAGGCCGCGATGGCCGATTCCACGAGCCGGCCCGGCAGCACGATCCATTGCATCACCGCGCAGGTCAGCGTGATCGAATGCGCGACCGTGAACGACGACACGATGGTGACGACGCGCGCCAGCGCACCGCCGAAGGTCGGCACCGGCTCGCGTCCGGTCGGCGTGCGGCGGAACACGGCCGGAATCAGCAGCACGATCAGGAACAGGATGTGGTCGTAGCCGATCCAGATGTGCCAGATGCCCTGGCCGAGAAAATGCACGAAGCCTTTCTCGGTGGCCTCGGCCGCGCTGAAATGCCGTTGCGGCTGATCCGCGCCCAGCGACAGCTTGTTCTGGCGCTGGCCGGGCCAGGTGATCAGCAGCTCGCAGCGATGTTCGGGGTTGAGGTCGAACAGCAGGTCGTAGTCGAGGTCGAGCGTGGTGATCGTCTCGCTCGCCGTGATCGACCAGTTGGAGAGCAGAAAATCCTCGCCCTGCTGGCTGCCGTAGAGCAGCTGGTCGAAGTGCAGGGCCAGGTCTTTGCCGCCGCTGGACAGGCGCAGGTGCTCGCGCAGGTAGTCTTCGATATCCGACTGGCGATCGGCGATCTCGGGCCAGCTGATCTTGCCGTCGCCGTTGCTGTCGAGCTTGAGCGGCGCATCGAGGTCGGCGACGCGAATGCGCCAGCGGCCCTGCGCCGCGCTGTCCTTGACCTGGATATCGAGGAAGGACTGATCCGAGACTTTCTGCGCCGGGGCTGCCTGAGCCAGCGCCGGCAGCGCCAGCAGCAACAGCGTCAGGGAGCGTAGCAACGACTTCATGACCGTCTCGGTTCGGGTTGCGGTGGAATCGTATGGCGTGTCGGCGCAGGCCTCAGCGCGCCACACCGACCTTGGTGTTGGCAGCCTGCAGGATGCCGATGGAATCGCTGGAGATCGTCTTGACGCACTGCAGGAAGCTTTTCTGCACGCTGTTGAGCGGGCCGTCGATGCGATAGACCGCATACAGCGTCACTGGCACCGCAGGCTCGATGATGCGGATCTGCACGTCGGGGCCGCTCGAGACGGCGGTGAAGGGATCGACCAGCGCGTAGCCTTCGCCCGCGCAGACCAGATCCTTGGCGATCTGGTAGGTCTGCACCCAGATCGAGGTGCGCGGCGGCGGATCGAGTTCTTCGAGATAGGCCTGCAGCTGGCGCCCGAAGTTGTCGGTATTGGTGATACCCACCAGCGGCGCGTCGGAGAGGTAGTCGATGGTGATGGGCTGGAAGGCCTCGCGGCCCGACCAGGTGCCGGGCGGCGCGATCAGCGCCAGCGGCCCGGTGCACAGCGGCTCGCAGCGCACGTCGGGATGATTGAGTTCCTGCAGCGTAAAACCGATATCCACTTCGCGCAGCACGATAGACTTGAGCATCTCGCGCGAATGCTGCGTCGATAGCTCCACCGAAGTCTGGCCGAGCTGACGGCGCAGTCGGGTAATCGACTTCGGGATGATGGCATTGGCCAGCGTCGGCGTGCTGACCACGCGCAGCAGATACTTGTCGGCGCGTGCAATGTTGGAGGCCAGGCGTTGCAGGTCGCGCAGCTCGTCGAAGATGCGCTCCATCTGGCCGCGCAGCATTGCGCTCTCGGGTGTCAGATGCAGCCGGCCCTTGGCGCGTACGAACAGCGGGAAGCCCAGGCGACGTTCCGCCTGTTGCAGCAACTTGGTGGCAGCGGGCTGCGAGATGTTGAGCAGCGATGCCGCGTCCGTGAGCGTGCCCGCCTGCAGGATGGCCTGAAACATCTCGATGTAACGGAGATGCATCGTGCCGCCCATGTGCGGGGCCTCACTATCCGAGTTGCGCTTCTTAAGCTCCATTGCGATTCCAGTGACCGGCGACTTGGCCGAACAGCAGCAATCATGCCATCGATTTGCAAGGCGCCGAAATTGCCGTCACTGAACGGTAGCGAATGGAAACATGCGGCGATCATTGCATACGAAACGATGCAAGGCCCGCGCGCTCTGGCGCAGGGGCAAAGCGCTGGGCAGGACGGAGTTTCGCAGGGCTATTCGCATCCGTCCGCAGGCGAATGGGATCGTCGTCTCCGAGAGCGTAGCGACGATCTTTTGGGTATCGAGCAGGGCCACGCAAGCGGCCTGCAGCGCATCGCCAGGTGCCGGGCGGCACCGATATGGGTCGATGCAGACCAGAACCGGGCGTTCTGTTACGTGGTGGAGCAAATTCATAACATTTGGTTATGCGGCTGCAGAGACTTTTCATTGGTCGGTGAAAAGGCAGCTTGTTAGCGTGAATCCAGGCGGGAATTGTGGATTCTCGGTTGAGATTTCGGACACGGACGCCTGACCCGCATCAGCGGGGCGGATTGCGGCTTGCTGTTTGTCGCGACCCGATGATCAAGGGAAGCTTGAAGTCTCGTCGGCATCACGGATCGATCGTCGAGACGCTGCATCACATGCCGTGCATGTGCCGAGCACAGGTCGCAGATCGACGTTGCTACGCCCCGCATTTCGGTTCACGGATGCCGCACAGCCGTGAAGCGCTCGCCAGCGGCGAGCCCGACAGCGTGGGCTTGTGTCGGTACGCATCACACCGCGCCCTATCGGCCATGCCGAACGATAGTCATCAAATTTTGGGGTTATTTCGTGTTGCCACCTAGAAAGACTGCATTTTCGCATCTGGCTTCGATCTATCCGCACCCGCGGATTGGCGAGGTTTCGGCAAAGAGCCTGATCGGCGCGCTGCTGCTCGCCGGCGCTGTCAATGCTCACGCCCAGGAAGCTCCCGCTGCACCCGAAGTTGCCCAGGCCACCGCGGCCGAAGCCACACCGTCGGCCGCCGCTCCGGCCGCGAGCGAGACCGAAGAGCTCGAGGAAATCGTCGTCACCGGCTCGCGCATCGTGCGCAACGGCTACGACACGCCGACGCCGGTCACCGTGATCGGCGAGCAGGACCTGCAGGCCTCGGGCCGCTCCAACGTCGCCGATTTCGTCAACGAACTGCCGTCGATCGCGGGCAGCTCGTCGCCGGCCACCTCCAACCGCAGCATCAGCGGCGGCACCGCCGGCATCAGCTCGGTGAACCTGCGCAGCCTCGGCAACAACCGCACGCTCGTGCTGCTCGACGGTAAGCGCTCGGTGGGCTC
>JALRLM010000103.1 GCA_023254435.1 Hydrocarboniphaga sp. | reverse complement strand
CTTCGACGCCGCACTGGCCGGCTGCGACGGCCTGTTCCACGTCGCCGCCGACTACCGGCTGTGGACGCCCGATCCCGAGGCCATGTACGCCGCCAACGTCGACGGCACACGGCGCCTGCTGCAGGCCGCGCTGCGCGGCGGCCTGCGCCGCGTGGTCTACACCAGCAGCGTCGCCACGCTGGGCCTGCCGGGCAAAGGCCTGCCGGGCGACGAGGCCACGCCGGTGGCGCTGGCCGACATGATCGGCCACTACAAGCGATCCAAATTCCTCGCCGAGCGGGCCGTCGACGAGCTGGCGGCGCAGGGCCTGGACGTGGTCATCGTCAACCCGTCCACACCCGTGGGCCCGCGCGACCTCAAGCCCACGCCCACGGGCCGCCTGGTACTGGATGCCGCGGCCGGCCGCATGCCGGCCTACGTCGATACCGGCCTCAACCTGGTCCACGTCGACGACGTGGCCGAAGGCCACTGGCTGGCCTGGCGCCACGGCACCCCCGGCCGACGCTACGTGCTGGGAGGCCAGGACCTGACGCTGCGCCAGATCCTGGGCCAGATCGCCGACATCTGCGGCCGCCGGCCGCCGCGCATCCGCGTGCCGCATGCGCTGACGCTGCCACCGGCCTATATCGCCGAAGCCTGGGCCCGCATCAGTGGCAAGACACCCGGCGTTACCGTCGACGGCGTGAAACTCGCGCGCAAGAAAATGTTCTTCAGCAGCGAGCGTGCGCGTCGCGAGCTGGGCTACTCGCCCGGCGAGCCGCGCGCCGCGCTGGAACAGGCAGTGCATTGGTTTGCCGAGAACCGCTACCTGCGGTCAGGGGTGATCCGATGACCACGTGGTCGAACCAGGGGCGAACGGAGGTGGGCATGACGCTGGAGACGCCCGCCGAGCGCGACGACAGCATCGTCTCGTTCGACGACGAGCCGCTGATTCTGGTCGATGGCGACGACCGCGAGCTGGGCTATCTGCCCAAGGCCGAGGCGCACCGGGGCGCCGGCCGGCTGCATCGCGCGTTCTCGCTGTTCGTGTTCAACCAGGCCGGCGAACTGCTGCTGCAGCAGCGCGCGGCCGCCAAGCGCCTGTGGCCCTACTATTGGTCCAACAGTTGCTGCAGCCATCCGCGCCGTGGCGAGCCCCTGGACGTGGCGGTCGAAAGGCGGCTCGAACAGGAACTGGGCCTGCGCTGCGACTTACACTACCTGTTCAAGTTCCAGTATCAGGCGCAGTACGACGCCGACGGCGCCGAGCACGAGGTCTGCTCGGTCTTCGTCGGCCGCAGCCACGACAGGCCGCGCATCAACGCCAACGAGATCAAGGCGATCCGCTACATCGGCGTGGATGCGCTGGATGCCGAGCTGGCGGCGACGCCGGAACGTTTCACGCCGTGGTTCCGCATCGAATGGATGCGTCTGCGCAGCGAATTTCCGCAGCTGCCGGCCTCGCTGGCCGCTGCGATCTAGCCTTATCGGGACGATCGTTTTTCTGGGGGCCGCAAGGCCGTGGAGAGGGTGATGGGTATTCCGCTGATTCAACAGCTCAAGGTAGGCGGCTACGTCGTCGGCAAGAAATTGCGTGGCGAGAAGCGCTTTCCGCTGGCGCTCATGCTCGAGCCGCTGTTCCAGTGCAACCTGGCCTGCGCCGGCTGCGGCAAGATCGACTATCCCAAGGAGATCCTGCAGAAGCGCATGAGCGTCGAGGACGCGCTGGCCGCCGTCGACGAATGCGGCGCGCCCGTGGTGACGATTCCGGGCGGCGAGCCGCTGATCCACAAGGGCCTGCCGCAACTCGTGCAGGGCCTGCTGGCGCGCAAGAAGTTCATCTACCTGTGCACCAACGCCATCCTGCTGCCCAAGCACATCGACGAGTACAAGCCCTCGCCCTACTTCACCTGGTCGGTGCATCTCGACGGCCTGCAGAAGCGCCACGACGAGTCGGTGTGCATGGAAGGCGTGTTCGACAAGGCCGTGGCGGCGATCAAGCTGGCGCGCGAGCGCGGCTTTCGCGTCACCATCAACTGCACGCTGTTCTCGGGCGAAAACGAGGAGGAAGTGGCCGACTTCTTCGACTTCGCGATGAAGCTCGGCGTCGAGGGCATCACGGTGTCGCCGGGCTACCAGTACGAGCGCGCGCCGCGCCAGGACGTGTTCCTGGGCCGCACGCAGTCCAAGCAGCTGTTCCGCAACGTGTTCAAGCTCGGCAAGCAGCGCGGCAGCCGCTGGGTGTTCAACCAGTCGCCGCTGTTCGTCGACTTCATCGCCGGCAACCAGAGCTATCAGTGCACGCCCTGGGCCAACCCGACGTACACCATCTTCGGCTGGCAGAAGCCCTGCTACCTGCTGTCCGACGAGGGCTACGCGAAGTCGTTCAAGGAGCTCATGGACACCACGCCATGGGAAAGCTACGGCGTCGGCCGCAATGCCAAGTGCGACAACTGCATGGCGCACTGCGGATTCGAAGGCACGGCCGTGGACGATGCCATCAGCAGCCCGCTCAAGACCCTGCGCATGCTGCTGCGCGGCCCCAAGGTCGACGGCCCGATGGCGCCGGAACTGCCCATTCTCTACACCCGCCGCGAACCCGGCGGCAGCGTGACCACGGTGCCGCTGTCGGCGCTGCAGCGCGGTTCGCGCGCCTGATCGCGGCCACCGCGTAAACCCGGAGTGACGTTCGACACGGGCTTCTGGCTCGCGCTGCCGGCCGCGCTGATCTGGGGTGGCCTGCTGCTGTTGCCGTGGCGGCCCTGGAGCACGCGCGAACATCTGGCCGCCTCACCGGAGCCGCTAGACCTCGGCGACATCACCGCCCTGATTCCCGCGCGCAACGAAGCCGAGGTCATCGAGCGCACGCTGAGCGGCCTGCGCAGCCAGGGCGAGGGACTGCGCGCCATCGTCGTCGACGATCAGTCCGAGGACGACACCGCCGCGCTCGCCAGCCGGCACGACTTCGTGCGCGTGATCGCCGGTGCGCCGCTGCCGCCGGGCTGGGCCGGCAAGCTATGGGCGCTCGAACAGGGCCGCGGCGCCGTCACCACGCCGATGACGCTGCTGGTCGATGCGGACATCGAGCTGCGTCCCGGCATGCTGGCCGCGCTGCTGCAGCACAAGCGCGCGCAGGGCCTGCACTACGTCTCGATCATGGCCGACCTGCGCCGCACCTCGTTCTGGGATCGGCTGCTGCTGCCGGCCTTCGTCTATTTCTTCAAGCTGCTGTACCCGTTCGCGCTGTCCAATTCGCGCAACGGCCTGGTCGCCGCCGGCGCCGGCGGCTGCGTACTCGTCGATACCGCGGCGCTGGAGAAGGCCGGCGCCTTCGCCAGCCTGCGCGGCGCGCTGATCGACGACTGCGCGCTGGCAAGGCGCATCAAGAGCAGCGGCCATCGCAGCTGGATCGGCCTGTCGCGCGACGTGATCAGCCTGCGGCCCTACGGCACGCTGGACTCGATCTGGCAGATGGTGGCGCGCTCGGCCTACACGCAGCTGTACTACTCCACCGCCCTGCTGCTGGTGCTGACGGCGATCTTCGCTGCTGCCTACTGGCTGCCGATCGCCGCGCTGGCGCTGGGTTCGCCGCTGGCGCTCGTCGCCCTGCTGGCGATGATGGCGGCCTATGTCCCCACGCTGCGCTACTACGAGCTGCCGATCGCCTGGGCTCTGCTGCTGCCGCTGACCGGCACGCTATATCTGGCCATGACCTGGGGCTCGGCGCTGCGCTACTGGCGCGGCGAGCGTTCGCGCTGGAAGAACCGGCAGTACGCGAGCGAGCGCTGAAGCAGCGCCGGGCCTTGAAAATGTAAAGCATGCTTGACTTATCGGGGCTGGTGGCGCGAGACTGAAGTCAAGCATCCTTTACATCATGTTCCGCCATGCCCCGCAGTTTCGATCGCATCCAGATCGTCGGCAGCCTGGTGGCGATCGCGGCCTTCGTCGCCCTGGTCGCCCTCGCCCGCCATCGCATTCCGCAGCTCGCGACCGACGATCCGCAGCGCCTGCTGCTGGCCTTGGCGCCAGCCGTGCCGATGCTGACCGGCATCGGGCTGGAGATCCGCTATCTGCTGCGGCTCGACGAGCTGCAGCTGCGCATCGCGATCGGCGCGCTGGTCGCCGGCAGCTACTGCGGCATCAGCGTGGGTCTGGTGGCCTTCCTGCTCGAAGAGCTGGCCGGCGTGCCGAGGCTGTCGCCGGCGGTGATCTGCGGCGTCTTCGGCGTCGCCACCTGGCTGGGCTGGCTGCTGGCGCGCCTGCGTTACCGATGAAGAACCGCATCCGCGAGCTGCGCAGCGAGCGCGGCTGGACCCAGCAGGATCTGGCCGAACGTCTCGCCGTATCGCGCCAGACCGTCAACGCTATCGAAAGCGGCAAGTACGACCCCAGCCTGCCGCTGGCCTTCAAGCTCGCCGCGCTGTTCGCGCTGAGCATCGAAGCCCTGTTTTCTCCGGACTGAGTCTTTCCGGACCGAGTTTTTATCCAGCCCGACAGCCGGACTGATTCTTTCTTCCACACCGCGTCCTTCACCCACAGGAGCCCGCCATGCACTCCACCGCGTTCTACCTGATGTTCACCGTCGTCTTCGTCTGCGCCCTGCTCGCCGATCTGGCGATCAAGCGCATGCGCTATCGGGCGCGGGCCGAGCGGCGTGGCGCCGCGCCCGCCGATCTCGAGCAGCGCGTGCGAGCGCTCGAAAGCGTCGTCGCCGAACCCGAATACGAGCTGCGCGAGCGCTTTCGCCGCCTTTGAACCCAGCCCGGCGATGCGCTTGACCTTGCCCCAGGGGCAGGCTCGAAGCTGCCGGCGATGACTTCGAAACCCACCGTCCTGCTGCGCATCGGAGAACTCGCGCGCCGCAGCGGCGTCAGCGCCAAGGCGCTGCGCCTCTACGAAGCGCGAGGCCTGCTCAGGCCCTGCTCGCATTCGGCCGCCGGCTACCGGCTGTACGGACCGCCAGCGCTGGCCGCGCTGATGCAGATCGTCGCGCTGCGCCGCAGCGGCTTCTCGCTGGCCGAGATCGCGCAGCTGCTCGAGCGGCGTCCTGGCGTCGCCTCCGAGCTGCTGCAGCGGCGCATCGACACGCTGCAGCGCGAGATCGACCACAAGGCGCAGGCGCTCGATGCGCTGCGCGGCGTGCTGCAACGTGTCGGCGATGTGGGACCGGAGTCATCGCAAACGCTGTCCACCGACCTGCTGCTGGAGACCATTGCCATGACCCAAACCCTCGACATCGATCTGACCCCGGCCGAACGCGCCGCCTTTCTGGAACGCGCGCGGCAGCTCGGCGAGCAAGGCCTGCAGGACGCCCAGCGCGCCTGGCCCGAGCTGATCGCGGCCGTGCGCGGCGCGATGCAGGCCGGCACGCCGCCGACCGACGCGCAGGTCGTCGAACTCGGACGCCGCTGGCATGCGCTGGTGCAGGCGGCCTCGGGCGGCGACGCCCAGCTCAATCGCAAGCTCGCCGACGCCTACCAGGCGCAGCCGCAGGCCATGGCGGCTCAAGGCATGGACATGGCGATGTTCCGCTACATCGGCCAGGCCATGGCGGCGGCGGGCCTGTCGCTGTTCGGCGGCGCCGCGCCTGGGTGATTTCCGGTCGCCCGACTTGCTTGACGCTCAAGCTGAACCTGCCAAGCTAGCCGTCTGTCGCGGGCTGGATTCCGCACCACACGAATGTCATGAACGACAAAACGGCCCTGCTGGGCCAGCTCAAGATCGACCGCGGCCCCGAACAAGAGGACGACGGCGGCGGATGGGGAAAGTGGGTTCTGCTCGGGCTGCTGCTGGTGCTCGTCATCGGCGCGGCGTTCTGGTGGTTCTCGCGCCCGGGCGGCATTGCGGTCAAGGTGGCGACCGCGCAGCCTTCCGGCGGCGCCAGCGCCGGCCCGGCCTCGCTGCTCGATGCCTCGGGCTACGTGGTGGCGCGTCGCATGGCCACGGTGTCGGCCAAGATCACCGGCAAGGTCACCGAAGTGCTGATCGAAGAAGGCCAGCACGTCGATGAGGGCCAGATCGTCGGCACGCTCGACGACACCAACATCCGCGCAGGCTTCGATCAGTCCAAGGCGCAGCTGGCCTTCGCCCAGGCCAGCCACGACCAGATCCGCGTGCAACTGGCGAACGCCAAACGCGACTTCGAGCGCAAGAAGCAGCTGCTGGCGCAACGCTACGTGAGCCAGGCCGACGTCGATTCGGCGCAGACACTGTTCGAGGACCTGCAGGCACAGCTCGTCACCGCCGCGCGCAACGTCGACGTGTCGCGCCAGGGCCTCGCCGTGGCGCAGCGCAATCTCGACGACACCGTGGTGCGCGCGCCATTCTCGGGCGTGATCACGGTCAAGGCCGCGCAGACCGGCGAGATCGTGTCGCCGCTGTCGGCCGGCGGCGGCTTCACGCGCACCGGCATCGGCACCATCGTCGACATGGATTCGCTGGAGATCGAGGTCGACGTCAACGAAAGCTTCATCGGTCGCGTCAAGGCCGGCCAGCCGGCTTCGGCCAAGCTCAACGCCTATCCCGACTGGGAGATTCCGGCCGAAGTCATCGCCATCATCCCAACCGCCGATCGCGCCAAGGCCACGGTCAAGGTGCGCGTGGGCTTCAAGCAGAAGGGCGATCCGCGCGTGCTGCCCGACATGGGCGTGCGCGTGTCGTTCTTGAGCGAGGCGCCCAAGGCGGCCGAAGCCGGCGCCCGCCCCGGCGTGCTGATTCCGGCCCAGGCCGTGCAGGCGCAGGGCGATCGCGGCGTGGTGTTCGTGGTGCGTGACGACAAGCTGGAACGCCGCGCGGTGAGCCTGGGGGCGCGCAGCGGCGAGCAGCAGACCGTGCTCTCGGGCGTTTCGGCCGGCGAGCGAGTGGCCATCGGCGACAACAGCCAGTTCAGCGACGGCGCGCCGGTGATCGTCGAGCCGTAAGGCGCGGAGCCGCACCGAAGCATCGAATCGAAGCGCCGGCAGCGGCCGGCTACAACATCAGCAGTCGGAGAGACGCATGACCGCCATCGTGAGCCTGCAGAACGTCACCAAGCGCTACACGCGCGGCAAGCAGACCGTCGAGGTGCTGCAGCGCATCGACCTTTCGATCGCGCAGGGCGATTTCGTCGCGCTGATGGGGCCTTCGGGCTCGGGCAAGACCACGCTGCTGAACCTGATCGGCGGGCTCGACCAGCCCAGCACGGGCGAAGTCGTGGTGGCCGGCGAGCGCATCGACAAGCTCTCGGGCGCCAAGCTCGCCAAGTGGCGCGCGCGCCACATCGGCTTCGTGTTCCAGTTCTACAACCTCATGCCCATGCTGACGGCGCAGCGCAACGTCGAGCTGCCGCTGCTGCTGACCTCGCTGTCGGCCAGCCAGCGCCGCAAGAACGCCGAAACCGCGCTGGCCGTGGTCGGCCTGGGCGAACGCGGCAAGCACAAGCCCAGCGAACTGTCGGGCGGCCAGGCACAGCGCGTGGCGATCGCACGTGCACTCGTGGCCGATCCCACGCTGCTGGTCTGCGACGAACCCACGGGCGATCTCGATCGCGCCACCGCCGACGAGATCCTGCACCTGCTGCAAACGCTCAACCGTGAGCACGGCAAGACCATCGTCATGGTCACGCACGATCCCAAGGCGGCTGAATACGCGAGCCATCAGCTGCATCTGGACAAGGGCCAGCTGGTCGGCACCACGACCACGGCCTGAAGCTCGGAGAGACCGCGATGAAATTCTTTCCTCTGCTCTGGGCCACGCTGTGGCGCAAGAAGATGCGCACCATCTTCACCTTGCTGGCCATCGTCGTGGCGTTTCTGCTGTTCGGCATGCTGCAGGGCGTGAACTCGGCCTTCAACCGCACCATCGATCTGGCCAACGTCAATCGTCTGGTGGTGATCAGCAAGATCGCGCTGACCGAGTCGCTGCCCTATTCGTACACGCAGCAGATCGAGGCCGTGCCCGGCGTCAGCGGCGTGAGCTACGCGAGCTGGTTCGGTGGCTACTTCCAGGATGCGAAGAACCAGATCTTCAGCTTCCCGGTCGATCCCAAACGTCACTTCGACATGTTCCCCGAGCTCAAGATCGCCCCCGATCAGCTCGAAGCCTTCGAGCGCACGCGCTCGGGCGCGGTGGTGGGCGCATCGCTGGCGAAGCGGTTCGGCTGGAAGATCGGCGACCACATTCCGCTGCATTCGGAGATCTGGACACGCAAGGCCGACGGCCAGAGCGACTGGACCTTCGACATCGTCGGCATCTTTACCGACACCAGCGATACGGGCCAGGAGAGCCAGCTGTTCTTCCAGCACGAGTACTTCGACGAGGCGCGCGCCTTCGGTCGCGGCAAGGTGGGCTGGTACACGGTGCGCATCAGCGATCCAGGCCAGGCCGCGCAGATCGGCGCCGCCATCGACAAACTGTTCGCCAACTCGCAGGACGAAACCAAGGCTCAGTCGGAAAAAGAGTTCCAGATGAGCTTCATGAAGCAGATCGGCGACATCAACTACATCGTCACGCGCATCCTGATCGCGGTATTCGTGGCGCTGCTGTTCGCCACCGGCAGCACCATGATGCAGTCGGTGCGCGAGCGCATTCCCGAACTGGCCGTGCTCAAGACGCTGGGCTTCTCCGACACGCGCGTGCTGGTGCTCGTGCTGGGTGAATCGGTGCTGCTGTGCGTGCTGTCGGCCGGCATCGGCCTGGGCCTGGCGGCGCTGATCTTCCCGGGGCTCAAGGACATGCTCGGCGTGGTGCACCTGCCTACCGACGTGGTGATCGGCGGCATCGCGGCCGCCATCGGCCTGGCGCTGGTCACGGGCCTGCCGCCGGCGCTGCGGGCCCGCAGCCTCAACATCGTCGACGCGCTGGCAGGACGCTAATCCATGTTCAAACAGATCGCGGCCGTCACCGGCATGAACCTGCGCAACCTGCCGCAGCGCAGCGGCATTTCGCTGGTCATCGTCATCGGCATCACCGTGACCGTCGCCGTGCTGGTGTCGGTGATGGCGATGTCCGCGGGCTTCCAGAAAACGCTCAACAACACCGGGCGCGACGATCGCGCCATCGTGCTGCGTGGCGGCTCCAACAGCGAGCTCGGCAGCAGCATCTCACGCGAGAACGCGCAGACCATCCTCGATGCGCCGGGCGTCAAGCGCGATGCCGACGGCAAGCCGATCGGCTCGGCCGAAATGGTCGCGGTGATCAACCTGCCGCTCAAGGCCACGGGCACCGACGCCAACGTGACCTTGCGCGGCGTCGGCACCAAGACGCTGCAATTGCGCCCGGAAGTGAAGATCGTCGAGGGCCGGATGTTCGAACCGGCCGTGCGCGAACTGATCGCCGGCCGGTCGGCCACCAAGCAGTTCGCGGGCCTGGAGCTGGGCACGCGCATCAAGATCCGCGATACCGAGTGGACCGTGGTCGGCTTCTTCGAAACCGGCGGCGATGCGCACGAATCCGAGCTGTTCGGCGACATCGAGACCGTGCTGTCGGCGTTCCGTCGCAACCTGTTCCAGTCGATCACGGTGATGCTCGATTCGCCCGGCGCTTTCGACACCTTCAAGGACAAGATCACCACCGATCCGAGCCTGACCGTGAAGGTGCTGCGCGAGCCCGAGTACTACGCGCAGCAGTCGCAGCAGCTGTCCAAGCTGCTCGACTTCGTCGCCGTCTGGATCGGCGGCATCATGGCGCTGGGTGCGGTATTCGGCACGCTCAACACGATGTATTCGGCGGTATCGGCGCGGCAGGTGGAGATCGCCACGCTGCGTGCGATCGGCTTCGGCGCACTGCCCGTGGTGATTTCGGTGTTCGTCGAATCGCTGGCGCTCGCGCTGATCGGCGGCGGCATCGGTGCGATGCTGGCCTGGGCCTTCTTCAACGGCAATACGGTCAACACGCTGGGCGCCAACTTCACGCAGGTGGTGTTCAGTCTCACAGTGACGCCGGAGCTGATCGCCAACGGCGTGATCTGGTCCTGCATCATCGGCATGATCGGCGGTCTGTTCCCGGCCGTGCGTGCCGCGCGCCAGCCCATCGCCACCGCACTGCGCGGACACTGAGCACTTCGACAGCGCAAGGACCTGCCGTCCGACAGACGGCAGCCACGAGCCGCCTTTATCCGACATAGCGGCGCGCTCAACGCCGCTATCATTCGGCCTGCTTGATCCGGGCCGAAGCGGGTTTCATCGCCAAGGAGCTGGACATCGAAGGCAGCGCCCCGCCGCGCTCGCCTTTGGGTTCGCAAGGCGTTCTCCCGGCCAGTCGCAGCGCTCGCTTCGAGCCTGTGCAGGAGCTCATGG
>JALRLM010000056.1 GCA_023254435.1 Hydrocarboniphaga sp. | reverse complement strand
AAAGATCTCGACGCCCGTCGAGCGCGTCGACGCCGAGATCCTGACGCTGCTCGACGACATGCTGGAGACCATGTACGACGCGCCCGGCATCGGGTTGGCGGCCATTCAGGTCGCCGTGCCCAAACGCATTGTCGTCGTCGACACCGGTAAAACCGAAGAGACCCGAGCGCCGCTGTTTCTGATCAATCCCGAAGTCGTCTGGGCCTCGGAAGAGTTGAGCGTTTATAACGAGGGCTGTCTCTCCGTGCCGGATTACTACGACGACGTGAAACGTCCGGCGCGCGTGCGCGTTCGGCATCTCGATCGCGCCGGCGCCGTGCAGGAGTTCGACGCCGATGGTCTGCTGGCCACCGTCGTGCAGCACGAGCTGGAGCATCTCGAAGGCGGTCTCTTCATCGATCACCTGTCGCGACTGAAGCGCGAGCGCGCATACAGCGCGAATGCCACCAGCACGCCGATCAGGCCGCCGTGGAAGGACATTCCGCCCTCCCAGATGCGGAAGATCACCAGCGGGTTCTGCAGGAAGGTGGGCAGGTTGTAGAAGAAGGTGTAGCCCAGGCGCCCGCCCAGGATCACGCCCAGCACGAGGTAGAACAGCAGATCCGACAGCGCCTGGTTCGAGAACGGGGTGAAGTCGCGGCGCCCGCGCCGCAGGGCCAGATACCAGCCGCCCCAGAAACCGAGCAGGTACATCAGCCCGTACCAGTGCACCTTCACCGGCCCGATGGCGACGGCGACGGGATCGAAGTTGGGATACTGGATCATGGGCGGTGGAGGCTCGGTTCGGCTTTCAAGAGGGCCACACCCGCACCGGCAGGCATGAGTCCCGGCGCGTGCTCAGGCCAGGCGGCAGTAGAAGGCCTTCAGGTAGCGCGTCTCCACGATCGCCGGATGCACCGGGTGATCCGGCGACTGTCCGCCCTGCTCGAGAATCTGCAGGCGCCGGCCCACCGTGCGCGACTCGCGCAGCAGGATGCGCTGCAATTCTGATGCGTCCATGTGAAACGAGCACGAACACGAAATCAGCGTGCCGCCCGGCGCCAGCAGCTGCATGGCCTGACGGTTGAGCGCGGCGTAATGCTCGGTGCCGGCATCGGTGTCGCGCTTGCGCTTGATCAGCGCCGGCGGATCGACCACCACGACGTCGAACTGGCGGCCTTCGGCGCGCAGCAGCTTGAGCACGTCCAGCGCGTCGCCCTGGCGGGTTTCGAGCGCGATGCCATTGAGCTGGGCATTGGTCGCGGCCGACTCCAGCGCCAGCTTGCTGCTGTCCACGCAGGCCACTTCGCGGGCGCCGAATTGGGCCGCACGCACGGCCCAGGCACCGACATAGCTGAACACGTCGAGCACGCGGGCGTCCTTCACATACGGCGCCAGGCGATCGCGGTTGGCGTGCTGGTCGTAGAACCAGCCGGTCTTCTGGCCGCCGCGGATCGGCGCCTTGAAGGCGACGCCGGATTCGACCAGATCGACCACCTCGGGCACGTCGCCGATGACTTCCTCGTACAGCGACAGGCCTTCGAGCTCGCGCGCGGGGGTGTCGTTGCGCAGCAGGATGCCGCGCGGCTTGAGCAGGCGCTGCAGCGCCTCGACCACCTGGGACTTGAGATTCTCCATGCCCGCCGTGGTCAGCTGCACCACCAGCACGTCGCCGTAGCGATCCACCACCAGGCCCGGCAAACCGTCGCTGTCGCCGAAGGCGAGACGGTAGTGCGGCGTGGGATAGAGCTTGTCGCGCAGCGCCAGCGCCGACTGCAGGCGCCGCAGCAGCCAGTCGGCATCGATCACCGCATCGGCCTTGCCGGTCAGCAGGCGACCGCAGAGCAGGGCGGTGGGGTTGACGTAGCCCACACCCAGCGGCTTGTCGCGCGAGTCGACGAACTTGCACAGCGTGCCGGGCGCCACGCCCTTGGAGGCGGTGGTGGCGGTGTCGATCTCGTTGGAATAGACCCACAGATGGCCCGCGCGCAGGCGGCGGTCTTCGCGGGTTTTGAGTTTGAGCGTGAGCACGGGCGGGCCACAGCGGTCGCAGGGCGCGGCACTCTAGCACGCGCCGGCTGCCGCAACCGCACACCGGCCGCGGATCTCCGCCATCGCCGCTCGGATATCGGATTTCGATGGCCGCCCGACAGCCGCTCGAACGCGTCTCCGCTGCTGTGAGAACTCTGTGAGGGTTTCCTGAGGACTCCGCCGCCCCGCCCGCCGCAAGGTCGATGACGGAGCGCGCCGGCACCCGCCGCGGCAGGCCCCCGAGGGCCACGACCATCCCGCCCGGATGCCGGCGCGCCTCCTCTCATCTCGGATGGTCATCGGAGGAGTTCCACCATGTTTCGCATTTCAAGCCCGGCCCCTGGCCGGCGTGTCGCACTCGACCGCATCCGGCTCGCCGCCTGGTGCGCGGCGCTGCTGGTTCCCGCCCTGCCCCTGCACGCTCAGACCGGCAGCACGGTCCCGGCCGGGCAGAGCGAGGTGCAGACCGTGGGCGATCTGAATTTCCAGATCACCGCGCTGCGTGTCGCCAAGCCCAGCAACCCCGCCCGGCGCGGGCCGACCAACGCCACCATCACCCTGGCCATCCGCAACCAGGGCGCGCAACCCGTCTTCCTCAATGCGCGCAAGGGCAGCGCCGTGCTCAGCAACGAACTGGGCTATCGCTGGGGCGAAGGCATCCATCCGCAGATTCGCGGCATCGACGTCTCCGACGGACGCTCGGCCAGCCTCGACCATCCCATCGCGCCGGGCGCCGAACTGCGTGTGCAGTACGCGCTGCGCTATTCCGCGCTGCCCGGCCAGACCATCGGCAGCGTCTACAGTTTCAGCGCCGAATTCGACTCGCTGCAGGATCTTGGTGAGGGGCGGCTGCGCAAGCTGCGCGAATACGCCGTGGTGTTCGACGGGCTGCAGAACGCGGGCTTCGCGGCCGGCGCCGCCGATGCCCTGTCCGGCGGTGTCGACGACGTCATGGGCACGCTGTTCGGCAAGCGCCGCCAGGAGGCGCCATGAACCCGACGATCAAGCCGATGTCCGGCCTGCTGGGCGTGGCGCTGCTGCTGGGCGCCGCCGCCTGCCGCCCGGCGGCGGACGGCACGGCGACGGCGGCTGCGGAGCCGGCAGCGAGCGCAAGCCCGGCGGACACGCCGGCCTGGAACCGTTATGCGGCCGAACCCGATGCCCTGCAGGGTGCGGCGCTGTACTGGTCGCTGCGTGGCGGCGATCCGGACTACGAGCAGCTCGGCCGCATGCTGCTCCCGGACTGGCCCCGCGACGGCGATGCCTTCGCCAGGCAGGATCGCATCGCGGCCTTCAGGCCGATCTTCGAGCAGGCTCTGCGAGCCGCGGCCTCCCAGCGATATTTCGTCTTCGACACCGTCGGCGATCTGGGGCATTACGACGCCGCGACGCGGGCGTTCCCGCTGCGCATCGGCAATCTCGGCGCCCTGAATCCGCACTATTTCGCCAATGCGACGGGCGCGGAATCCCATCAGCTGCGCCTGGTCGATCTCGCCGCCTGGAGCGCCATCGCCGTCGCCGACGAGGCCATCGCGCGCCGTATCGAGGCGATGGTGAGCCGGAACGACACCCGCCTGCGGCTTTACCTGTTTGCCGAGGGCGCCGAGTCCGGCGGCACTCTGCCCGGCGACCCGCTGTCGGTTTCGCGCGAGGCGATGAGCTCGTTCAACGGCCGGCCCAAACCGGGCAGCGTGCGCACCCGCATCCAGCGCATCGCCGTGATCGACGCCGACGGCGGCGAGCTGGCGGCCGCCTTGCCGTCCGCCGGGAGCGCGCCATGATCGCGGCCCGACTGACGGCCGGCTGCGCGCTGGCCCTGCTGTCTTCGGCCGCGCAGGCCGCCTACTACAACATCGCCTTCCTGCAGCGCATCGGCGCGGACGGCAGCCAGCTCACGGCGTTCGACGATCGCGGCGACGCGCACGTCGCGCCGCTCGCCGCCTACGGCCTGCGCTTCACCGGCATCGACCAGAACCCGGCCGATGGCCGCATTTACGCGCTCGGCACGCGCAGCGCCGACGATGTCCGCCTGTGCCAGGTCGTCAGCTTCGACCTCGCCGGCGTGATGCAGCAGGCGTTTCGGGCCTTCACCTGCCAGGACGGCGCGGTCCACGATCTGGAGGCCACCGGTGCCGGCGGCGCGCATCAGTTTCCCGTCGGCGATCGCCTGTATCGCTTCGACCCTCGCCGCGGCGACTACGAGAGTTATCGCATCGTCGAAGCGCAATCCGGCGGCAGCGTGCCCTTGCTGGCGATCGCGGTGCCCTCGCCCGTCGCTTCGCAACGCCCGGCGCTCGGCATCGCCGGCGGTGCGCCGACGCGCTACCGGGACAGCAGCGGCAACACGCTCTACGAAACCGTGGGCGTGACGCTGGCCTGGACCGAGGCGGATTTCGACGAGGTGGCGCATGTGCTGCGCGTGCAGGTCTACGGCGGCACCGAAGTGCCGGCCACCGCCGGCGCGCTCGCCGACGATGAGGCCGTCGCCCTCGACTATCCCGCCGAAGGCCGCGCCTCGCTGTTCTGGAACGCCGCGCATTACCGCAACCCCTACGGCTACGGCAGCACCACCACGGCCAGCGGCCATCTGTGCCCGCAGCGCAACGACGGCTCGGCCGCTTTCGACGGCAGCACCGGCCTCTACGAAGTCCCGGCCAACAACAATCCGGGCTTCATGGCGGTCTGCAGCTATCCGTCGGATCGCGGACTGCCCGACGTGCTGTCGTTCGCCTCGCTGCATCCGCAGTCGTTCGACGATGCGGACGGCGCCGGCGACGACGAGGCATCCGGCGGCGGCGCGACCCATCCGTGGCTGCTGCTGGCGCTCGCCGCGCTGGGCGTCTTCAAACTCGGCGGGCGTGGGCGCCGCTCGTGTCCGGCGCGATTCAGTCGGTGAAGCTCATCGCCCAGATCGGCGCCTCGCTGTCGGTGCTGCGCTGCCGGGCGCGCAGCAGGAAGGCTTCGGCGCGCTCGCGCAAATGGCCGTCGCGCTGGCTGGTGAGCGCGCCGATCGCCGCCTCGACGTGCCGCTCGGCGTCGGCGTAGTGCCCTTGCTGCAGATCGGCCCGGCCGCGCATCAGTTCGAGCCGGCCGGTCCAGTTGGCCTGCGGCGAGATCGCTTCGAGCCTTGGCTGCTTCAACGCGGCGATGTGCGGCAGCGCGGCGGCGTCGCCGAGCTTGAGCAGGCTGTCGGCGACGTCGTAGTGCAGGCGGTGCTCCACCGGGCTATCGGGACCGTAGTTGCGCTCGACGATGCCCAGGCCGTGTTCGAGCGCGGCGACGCTGTCGCGATCGCGGCCGGCGCTGTCGTAGCACGTCGCCAGGTTCTGAATCGCGATCAGGGCGTACGGATGACGGCCGTCGAACCCGGTATCGAAGGTGTCGACGATGCCGGCGTAGAGCGCGATGGCGTCGTCGAAGCGGTGGGTGGCGGTGTAGGCGTCGCCCAGGATCAGCGCCGAGCGCGCGTAGCTCATGTGCCGGGTGCCGTACTGGGCGGCGAGCTGTGCGGGCACCGGCTGAAGCACGACGAGCGCTTCGTCCGCGCGCTCGAGCATCAGCAGGCTGTCGCCGAGCGTGGTCTGCACCGCCAGCGTGAGCGGATGGGCGGGGCCGAAGTCCGCGTCTCCGCGCAGGCTGGCCAGCAGGGCTCGGCTCTCGCGTTCCGCCACTTCCGCGTCGCCGCTGCGCAGCATCGTGTGCGTATAGGAGGCTCGCCGCTGCATCAGTTCGGCCTTGAACTGCGGCGTCGGCGCGCCGCCTGCGGCGACGCGCTCCATCCCTTGCAGGCAGGGCGTCGCGGCGACCGCGGCCGCCTTCACGTCCTGCGCCAGCATCTCC
>JALRLM010000011.1 GCA_023254435.1 Hydrocarboniphaga sp. | reverse complement strand
CACGCACGCGCTTGGCGAGTTCGGCTTCGGGGCGCTCCACGCCGCGCACGCCCATGGCGCCGTGCAGCGCCAGGTAGACCGCGTCCCACGGTCCCTGCGCGCGCAGCTCCTCGATCATCTTGTTGACGAAATGATCGTAGGTGGTCTTGTCGATCCAGCCCGAGGCCGTTCCGGTCTTGGGGAACAGCGGCGACTCGATGCCGATGATCTCGACGTTGGCGTGCTCGCGCGCCACCTTGACGAAACCGCCCATCGCGCCCTTGGGATCGGAGCTCAGCAGCGCTTCGCCACGCGCCGGCGAACCTTCGTAGATGAAGTCCTCGAGCGTGGTGTCGTACGGCAGGAAGGTGACCGTCTCATGCACGAAATAGATCGCGGCGATGCGGATCGGCTTGTTGCTGGTCTTGGTGGTTTTTTCCGCCGCCTGTGCGACTGGCGCCATGGCCGCCAGCGATGCCGGCACTGCCGCCAGAACCTTTCTTCTCGTGACGCTCATGTCTCTTCCCTATTCTGTCTTGCGATGAATCACTGCGTTCGAGGATGGGCGCAGCGACCTTGCCGCACCCGCCGTTGTTGCGATGCCTTACGGATACGTGATGTTCTTGCCGTAGGGGTAGAACTTGTCGAGCTTGATGTGCTTGTAGTTCAGCGCCTCGAGCCGCACGGTGCCGACGAAGGGCTGGTCGGGTTCGACCAGCAGAATGGTCTTGGCATAGCCGTTGTCGTCGTAGCCACGGCGGAAGTGCACGCGCGACTTGATGCAGAACACCTTGAAGTCGGCCGGGTTGATGCCCAGCTCCAGGAACTCGTCCGGCTCCAGGTTCTGGTACAGATACGGGCTGATGACGACGACGTTGCCGTCACCGAACTTGACGCTGACCCACAGCTGCGACTTGGTGGCGCCGCCGAAGCGACCGACGCCGCCGCTGACCGTGTTGACCACGCCGGTGACGCGCACGGGCTTGCCGGCCGACTCGTCGAGACGACCGCCGATTTCCATGTCGAACTTGTCGCCGACCTTGACGCCCTGCTTGCGCAGCGTGGCGATGGTTTCCTCGTCGGCCACGGTGCCGATCAGCGTGCCTGACAGCTTCTGCTTGATGACCTGGTCGAGCAGCCAGGTGCCGGCGCCCGTGCGGTCGCTGTGATCGGCCAGCACGAAGGGCGTCTTGCCCTTGGCGATGGCGTCCTTGGCCAGCTTCACGCCGTCGACCATCGAGTAGACCTTGGTGCCGTGCACGAGCGCATCGCGCAGTCGCCAGGCGGTGTTGGCCATGTCCTCGGCGATCTTGTTGGCGAGCTCGGGATCGCCGTTGGTCATGACCTGGAAGCACATGCCGGCGTCGACCACGTCGGCAAATGCGAAGCCGTAGTAGAAGTTCACGTAGACATCGGGCGCACGTGCTTCCCACACCAGCGCGCGCTGTACCAGATCCATCCACGGCGAGGCGCCCGTCCACTGCAGCACCGAAGCGGTGATGATCGGCGGCTTGCGCGTGGCGCTCGTGG
>JALRLM010000590.1 GCA_023254435.1 Hydrocarboniphaga sp. | reverse complement strand
AGCATCTCGGTGAACTGCGAGAACACCAGCACGCGCCGGCCTTCGTCGACCACGCCGTGCAGCAGCGTCAGCAGCAGATCGAGCTTGGCCGACTGCGGCACGCGCCGGGCGCCTTCGAGCTTGACCAGGCGCGGATCGCAGCAGACCTGGCGCAGCTTGAGCAGCGCATCGAGCACGATGATGCCGCTGGCCTCCACGCCGCGCTCGCCGACCACCTCGCGCACGCGCTCGTGCTGGGCCAGGCGCAGGGTTTCGTAGAGTTCGCGCTGGCGACCTTCGAGCTCGACCATGCGCAGGATCTCGGTCTTGGGCGGCAGGTCGCGCAGCACGTCCTCCTTGCGTCGTCGCAGCATCAGCGGTGCGATGCGGCGGTTCAGGCGATCGCGCACGTCGGCATCGCCGTGCTTTTCGATCGGCGTGCGGTAGTGGCGCACGAAGCGCTTCTCGTCGCCGAGCAGGCCGGGCTCCACCACGTCGAACTGCGCCCACAGCTCGCCCAGATGGTTTTCCATCGGCGTGCCGGTCATCGCCAGGCGACGCTTGGCGCGCAGCGTGCGCACGGCCTTGGCCGACAGCGTGCGCGTGTTCTTGATCGCCTGCGCCTCGTCGAGCACCAGCAATGCGAAGCGAAAGCCCGCCAGCGATTCGCGATCTCGACCCAGCAATGGATAAGTGCTGATGACCAGATCCACATGCGGAATCGCCTTGAACTTGCGCTTGCGGTCGGTGCCATGCAGCACCAGCACGCGCAGATCGGGCGCGAAGCGGTTGGCCTCGGCGCGCCAGTTGCCGACCAGGCTGGTCGGGCAGATCACCAGTGCGGGTCCCGACTCGCCGCCGACACGGCCGCGCTGCTTCTCGGTCAGGATGTGCGCGAGCACCTGCACGGTCTTGCCCAGGCCCATGTCGTCGGCGAGGATGCCGCCGATGCCGGCCTCGGCCAGAAAGCCCAGCCAGCCCAGGCCTTCGCGCTGATACGGTCGCAGCTGCGCGTTGAAGCCCGGCGGCGCATCGGCCGCCGCTGCGTTGGCGCGCAGGGTCTCCAGCGTTTGCCGCAGATCTTCGCCGCCCTTGCGCAGCACGCCGTTGCGCTCGATCTGGTCGAGCACCGAGTGCTGCAGGCGATTGAGGCGCAGGCGGCCGTTGTCGCCGGGTTCGTCCAGCCATTCCAGCAGCGGTTCGAGCAGGCCGCGCAGGCGCGACAGCCGCAGCGGCACGCGGCGCCGCGCATCGATGGCCACCAGCCACACCGCGTCCTCGGCCTCGTTGCGTACGGGCCGCAGCGGAAACGCCGGATCGGCGATGAGCTTGCGCAGGATCGGCAGCAGATCGACGCGCTGGCCGTCGACGTCGATGCCCAGGCTCAGATCGAACCACTGGTTGCCGTCGTGCTCGACATCGGCGCGCCAGGCTTCGGGCTCGGTGGTGATCGCATACGGAAAGCCGGTGTCGAACTCCAGCCTGAAACCCGCCGCCGACAGGCGCGGCAGCAGCAGCAGCCAGTGATCGGCGTCGGCGAGCTCGTCGTGCGTGCGCTCGAACACGTAGTCGCCCGGCGCGAAACCCGGCGCCAGCGGACGGATGCGCGTGGAGATCAGCCGCGCATCGGTCAGGCGCAGCGCCTCCAGCGCTTCGCGCGCTTCGTTCTCCAGCGAGCGGCTGCGGCGCAGGCGCACATCGTGATCGCCGGCGCGCCGCGTCTCGTGCAGCGCGCCTTCGGCCGATACGCGCCAGCCTTCGTAATCGAAGGAGAGCCGCGCGCAGGCGCCGGTTTCGCGTAGCGTCTGCTGGCGCAGCGTGCGCACGTAGGCCTGCTGGCGCAGCGTCAGCACCGCGCGCGGCACGGCGGCGTCGATATCCTCGATGGCGTCGTCGGCGCTCATGCGCCTTCCTTGAGCGCGGCGCTCACGCGTTCGGCAGTCGGCGAGCCGACCGCCTTCAGTTCCTGCGCGAACGCGGCCACGCGCCATTCCTCGATGAGCCAGCGCGCCGGATGAAACGGCGACGGCAGCTGCGCGCTGGCGGCGCGAATCGGCGCGCTGAGTTCGGCATCGCGCTGCGGCTTGTTGGGCAGTCGCTGCAGGCGGATGTCCAGCGCCCTGAGCCAGACCGCGACGCGCGACCACTGCGCATCGGGCAGCGCATCGAGAAAGCCCGGCGCCAGCAGGCTGTCGAGCTGCGCGGCGATGTCGTTCTGCGACTCCGGCCAGCGATTGCGCTGGTCGCGCATGGCGCGTCGCAGCTGCGAGGCCGTCAGCAGCCAGTCGCAGACGTCGTCGAGCAGTTGCACGGCCGTGCGGCCGAAATCGCCGCGACGCTGCAAGGCATCCTTGAACGCGGCCTCGCTGCGCAGGTCTGCCAGCGGCCAGCTGCGTTGCGCCGCGCGGCGCGCGACGGCCACGGCGATGGCCTCGGGCTGATGCACGTTGCCGATCAGCGACAGGCCCAGTTTCGACTTCGCGGTCTTGACCAGATCGCGCGTGCGGTCGGACAGGCGCGACAGCAACAACTCGCGCACGCCGACGGCATGCGCGGCGGCAGCGGCGGCCGGCGACTCGAACAGGGCCAGGCGGATGCTGCCTTCGCCCTGGCCGGCGACGTGGTTCACCGGCACGCGCGGCGCGTCGGCGACGACCGCGGCCGGCTCGGCCTGCGGCTTGTTGGCGACGGCGACGGGCTTGCTCGCCACGGGCGGTGGCGCGGGCCTGGGCTCGGCCGGCAGGCTGCGCCCCGACAGCGCGCCGAACAGCGCCGCGCGCATGCTGTCGTTGCGAGCCCCGGCGGTGGCGGCCGACGCCGGCGGACGCAGCGCGGTGGAAGCCGCACTCGGCGCGGGCGCCGCCGGTCTGGCGGCCGCAGCGGGCGGCTGCGTGGCGATCGTGGCTTTTGTCGGCGTGCTCGCGCTCGCCGTCGTGGTCAGCGCGGGATACGCGCGCGCGCCGCTGGCCAGATCGACATGCGCCGGCAGGTCGCCGAAATCCCAGTCGCGCACATCGTCGCGCGCCCAGCGCCGGGCATCGCCGTCGCGGCGCGCGGTTTCGGCCAGCGCCTGGCGCGCGGGCGCGGCATAGCGCTGCTTGAGTTCGGCCAGCGAGCCGGCCTTGGCCATCTGCTTGCCGTGCGCATCGAGCAGCAGCAGCGTGGGCCGCAGATGCGCGGGCAGCCTGGCGTCGTCGAAATCCTCGGGCGTCAGCGTGACGCCGGTCATCGCGCGCATGTGCGTGCAGATGGCGACGAGAAAGTTGTTGTGCTCGGCGCCATCGACGGCCTGCATGCGCGAGGACAGCGCGTTGGCGTATTCGGCCGCCGGCGTGCATTGCCGGCGCAGGTGCATCGGCAGGCTGCGGATCAGCGCTTCGATGCGCTGCGCGCGCAGGCCCGGCACCAGCCAGTCGAAGGGCTCGTCGGGCAACTCGTAGAGCATGGTCAGCGGAACGTGAAAGCTCACGCCGTCCTCGTCTTCGCCGGGCTCGTGCTGATAGCTCAGTTCCAGCGTGTGGCGCCCGATGTCGAGCAGATCGGGGAACAGATCTTCGACGTCGGCATTGGCGCCGGGCTTGAGCACGTCGGCCTCGGCCATGCGCAGCACGCGGCCCGGATCGCCTTTGTCGTTGCTGGCACTGCGCAGCCAGATCTTGAGATTCGCCGCCGTGCAGACCTCGGCCGGAATGCGCGCGTCGTAGAAAGCGAATCGCTGCGCCTCGTCGGCCAGCAGGTCGGGCCGGCGCAGGCGCGCCTCCTTGTCCTCGACTTCGGCGACGAGCTTGAGGTTATCGGTCAGAAAGCGCGGCTTGGCCGTCCATTGCCCGCGCACCAGACCTTCGAGAATGAAGATGCGCCGCGCCTCCACCGGATCGATGGAGCCGTAGTGGCGATTGCGCTTGAGCAGCTGCAGGCCAAACAGCGTGTGGTATTCGGTGCATTGCACATCGCCGCGCTCGGGATTCCACACCGGATGCGTGACGGTCTTCTTGACCAGATGCTCGCCGACGTCGGCCAGCCATTCCGGCCGCACGTCGGCGTTGACGCGCGCGAACAGCTGGCTGGTCTGCGCCAGCTGCGCCGACAGCACCCATTCGGGCGGCTTCTTGGCGATGGTCGAACCCGGAAAGATGCGGAAGCGCCGGCCACGCGGGCCCTGGAACTCCGGGCGCTCGTTCTTCTCGGCCGGCAATCTCAAACCGATGTGATCGATGAGACCGGCGGCGAGCGCCTTGTGGATGGCGGTGTAGAGCTCTTCGAGTTTCTCTGGGCTCAAGCTTGATAACGAGGCACTGCGCGAATCTGCGAGGCCCTCACCCTCCATCCCTCCCCCGGAGGGAGAGGGACCATTCAGTGCAGCTCTCCCGGGGGGAGAGGGATGCCCGGAATGCTGCCGCTGCCCGCTTTTTCTCCCCTCTCCCCCCGGGAGAGGGGCTGGGGGTGAGGGTCTGGCCGTCGCAACGACAATTGACTCAAGCACGCCCTCCGGCTGCAACAAGAACTCGTTGTTCCAGAACCGCAGGACCTTGATCCCACGACCCGCCAGAAACGCCGAGCGCTCCGTATCGTGCGCCTGCTGCGCCGCCTCGCCGTGCTGCCCGCCATCCAGCTCCACCGCGAGCTGGTGCTCCTCGCAATAGAAATCGAGCGTGTACGGCTCAACCGGATGCTGGCGACGAAACTTCAGGCCGTTGAGCCGGCGATCGCGCAGCAGATACCAGAGCTTGGATTCGGCGTCGGTGGATTGCGTGCGCAGTTCGCGGGCGAAGGCTTTGGCTTGCGCGGACAAGGCGGGCTTGGTGGTGACGGCTAGACCCTCACCCTCGGTCCCTCTCCCGGGGGGAGAGGGATGCCCTGTCTGGGACCGCCGTGCACCCGCATTTCTCCCCTCTCCCATCGGGAGAGGGGCCGGGGGTGAGGGAGCCTGTTTGCTATCCGGGCGCGCCAGATCGCGAATCTGCCGCCACACCGCCTCCCATTCCTCCATGCGCAGGTAGCTGACGTAGTGCTCGCGGCAGAGCTTGCGCAGCGCGCGGTTCGAGGCGTCCTCGCCCCAGGCCTGCCACTGCCGCCACAGGTTCAGCAGCGTGTAGAAATCGCTACGCGCATGTCGCCACAGCGCGTGCTTCTGCCGCGCCTGCGTCTGCGCATCGGGCGGCACCTCGTGCGGGTCCTGCACCGACAGCGCGGCGGCCAGCACGCAGACCGCCTCGCGTTCGCTGCCCTTGGCGGCGGCGACGATGCGCGCGATGCGCGGGTCCAGTGGCAGGCGCGCGATGTCGCGGCCCAGCGAGGTCAGCTTGCGGTCGTCGTCGAGCGCGCCCAGCGTCTGCAGCAGGCGGTAGCCGTCGGAGACGTGGCGGTTCTCGGGCGCATCGACCCAGGGAAAATCATCGACGTCGCCAAGCCCCAGCGAAGCCATCTGCAAAATCACGCCGGCGAGATTGCTGCGCAGGATCTCGGGATCGGTAAAGGCATCGCGGCCGAGGAAATCCGGTTCCGAATACAGGCGCAGGCAGGTGCCCGGCCCGACGCGTCCGCAACGGCCGGCGCGCTGGTTGGCGGCGGCCTGGCTGATCGGCTCGATCTGCAGCTGCTGCACGCCGAGGCGCGTCGAGAAGCGGTTGATGCGCGCGGTGCCGGTATCGACCACGTAGCGGATGCCCGGCACCGTCACCGAGGTCTCGGCGACGTTGGTGGCCAGCACGATGCGCGGCGCGCTGCCGCGACCGAACACGCGGTCCTGCTGCTCGGCCGGCAGGCGCGAGTACAGCGGCAGCACTTCGGCGCGCGGAAAGCGGCCCGGCAGCGAGCGCGCCAGATCACGAATCTCGCGCTCGCCGGGCAGAAACACCAAGACGTCGCCGGGCCGGCCGCCACCGGACCACAGCGAGTCGATGCCGTCGGCGACCTGGCCCTCCAGGTCCAGCTCGGGGTCGGGTTCGCGGTAGCGCGTGGTGACCGGAAAGGTCCGGCCCTCCACGAGCAGGATCGGCGACGGCGTCTGCTCGCCGCCGAAATGCCGCGCGAGCCGCTCGGGGTCCAGCGTGGCCGAGGTGACGATGAGCTTCATATCCGGCCGGCGCGGCAGCAGGCGCTTGAGCCAGCCCAGCAGAAAATCGATGTTGAGGCTGCGCTCGTGGGCCTCGTCGATGATGAGGGTGTCGTAGGCCGTGAGTTCGCGGTCACGCTGCAGCTCGGCCAGCAGGATGCCGTCGGTCATGAGCTTGACCAGACTGGCGTCGGAGACACGGCGGTCGAAGCGCGTCTCGTAGCCCACCAGCTGGCCCAGCGGCGAGCCCAGCTCCTGCGCGATGCGGTTGGCGACGCTGCGCGCGGCGAGCCGGCGCGGCTGGGTGTGGCCGATCAGCCCGCGCGTGCCGCGGCCCAGCTCCAGGCACAGCTTGGGCAGCTGCGTGGTCTTGCCCGAGCCGGTCTCGCCGCACAGCACGATGACCTGGTGCTCGCGGATCGCCCTGGCGATCTCCTCGCGCGCCTGCGACACCGGCAGCTCGGCCGGGAAGTCGATGACGGCCGGCTTCAGGCGCAGGCGGTTGGCCGCGCGCAGTTCGGCGGCGTCCAGCTCGCGCGCGAAGCGCTCGCCATCGAGCTGCGCCCCGCTGGCGGCGCGGCGCAGCTGGCCGTCGAAACGGCGCTCGTCGGCGATCAGCAGGCGCTCGCGCACGGGCGCGAGCCGGGCCTTGAGCTGGGCCAGCAGGGCGGCGGGCGGTGACGGACGCGGGGTGGCGGGCGATTCGGGCACGAGACGTGAGGCGGTGAGCAGGCGGGGATGCGGTTTGCAGGTGGCGGGGTTCAGGATCGAAAAGGCTGTCGAACGAACGCAGAGCCGGGCATTCTCTCCCTGACCACTGAACGGAATCCAGCCAGGGCCGCCCGGACCCTGCGCTTGGATCGCCGGCAGTGGATTCGGTTCGCCCGCGAACCCGTCGGGTCAGCCAGGCGAAATGCAGCGGGTACAAACTTTGGGGACGCCAGGGCATCGGGCCTGTGGCGAGCCGTGCAAGGAGTGGCCTTGGGCGTTTTTCAGCCGTATCGCAGCCGTGGATCGCATGCCGCCCCAGCGGCCGTCAGGCGCGTGCTGCCGTGGCTGCTGGCACTGTCGCTGGGCCTGCTGCTGGGGGGCTGCAGCCGCTTCGGCCTGATCTACAACCGCCTCGACACACTGGTCGGCATGCAGATCCGCCCGTTCGTCGACCCCACGCCGGCCCAGCAGGCCGACTTCGACCTGCGCTTCGGCCAGCTCTGGCTGTGGCACCGACAGACCCAGATGCCGCTCTATGCCGAGGATCTGCGCAAGCTCGCCGCGCTGTCCTTCCAGCCGCTCGACGTCGACGAGGTCGGTGCGCTGGCCGAGCAGACCCGCGAACACCTGCGCCGGCTGCTCGACAAGGCCTGCGAAGCCCTGGCCCCGACCATCGCCTCGCTCAACGACGCCCAGGTCGGCGACATCCTGGCCGAGACCACCAAGAAGGTGGCCAAGCAGGGCGAGGAAGCGCGCAAGTTCGACGACGATGCCTGGCGCGAGCAGCGCGCCGAAGAGGCCATCGACCGCCTCGACGAATGGGCCGGCTCGGTCACCGCCGAGCAGCGCCAGCGCATCAAGGAGTGGGCCGCCGGCCTCGTGCGCCCGCCCGTGACGGGCGAGGACGCGAACCTCGAGGAAGGCCTGCAGCCGATCCGCGATCTGCTGGCCCAGCGCGGCGAGCCCGATTTCGCCGATCGCCTGCGCGGCTTCATGCTCGAAAGCTCCGGCGCCGGCGACTCCGACGAGGAGCGCCAGGCCGCCCGCCAGATGCTGGCCGACCTCAGCAGCCTGGCCAACGACCGCCAGCGGCGGCACTTTCAGAAGCGGCTCGAGAGCCTGGCCAGCAATCTCGACGAGATCGCGGCGCAGAAGCCACGCTGAGCTACAGTTCGTCCCCCGGGCGATGTGGCGACGCCACGTCGGCTCGCCAGGCCTCGTAAAAGGCGCCCCCAGCACCGATCTTCGTCGCGTCGAATGAGTGGCAAGCGGTCCAAATCGTCGCCGGTGTCAGAGCCGGCCGAAGCGCCGATGATCCGGCGCTTCGGCGCCATCGAGATCAACGAGGCGTCGCGCATCGTGCTGCGCGAGGGCCGCCCCGTGGCCACCGAACCCAAGACCTTCGACCTGCTCGTGGCGCTGGCGCGCCGCGCCGGCCAGGTGTGGACCCGGGACGAACTGCTCGACATGCTGTGGCCGGGCCGCATCGTCAGCGATTCGGTGCTGGCCAAGAGCGTGGTCAAGGCGCGTGCCGCGCTGGGCGAGGCCGATGCCGGCGTGCTGCGCACCGTCCACGGCGTCGGCTACCGGCTCGACACCAGCGTCGACAGCCGTCCGGCCACCGACGGCGTGGCACCCGGGGCCGCCGAGGCGCCGGGGCTGCGCAGCGGCGACACCGTGACCGATCGCGGGCACTGGCGCCTGCAGCGCCGGCTCGCCGACGGCGGCGACGTGTGGCTCGCCCAGCACGACAAGACCGCCGCGCTGCGCGTGTTCAAGTTCGCGCTCGACGATGCCGGCCGCGAGGCCCTGCGCCGCGAAGTCACGCTGAACCGCCTGCTGCGCGACAGCTATCCCGAGCACGACGCCTTCGTGCTGATCAGCGACTGGAACTTCGAGACACGCCCGGCCTATCTCGAAATGCCCTGGTTCGGCGCCGGCAACCTGGCCGCCTGGCTGCAGCAGCGCGGCGGCGTGGGCACGCTGCCGCTGGCCCAGCGCATCGAGCTGCTGGCGCAGGCCGCCGAGGCGGTGGCGCTGGCGCACGCGGTGGGCGTGATACACCGCGACCTCAAGGCCGCCAACCTGCTGATCGACGAGCGCGAGGGCAAGCCACCGCGCATCGTCGTGACCGATTTCGGCGCCGGCCTGCTGACCGAGCCCGAACGCCTCGAAGCGCTCGAGATCACCCGCATGGACCTCAGCGCGGTCAGCCAGTCGAGCCCGGCCGGCACCTATGCCGCCATCGCGCCCGAGGTCATGGCCGGCCAGCCGCAGACCTCGGCCTCCGACGTCTACGCGCTGGGCGTGCTGCTGTACCAGCTCTGCGCGGGCGACCTGCGCCGGCCGCTGGCGCCGGGCTGGGAACGTCACATCGACGACGAGCTGCTGCGCGAAGACATCGCCGCCGCCGCCGATCACGACCCGCAGCACCGGCTCGCCGGCGCGGCCCTGCTGGCCCAGCGCCTGCGCTCGCTCGCCGAACGCCACGCCCAGCGTCGCGCCGAGCCCGCGGCCGCGCAGCGGCTGGCCACGGCGGAAGCGGCGCTGGCCAGCGCCCGCCTGCGCCGGCGCTGGG